>JAHEAS010000044.1 GCA_024642645.1 Saprospirales bacterium
TAGGTTTCAGTTTTTTGTTAAAATTTATAAAAAATTAATTTTGTAAAAAACTGACTGTTAAATATCTACGATGCAGGAGTCTACTCAAACATTATTCCAAAAATACATTTATCAAAAAAATAATTTAAATTTCTTTGTTCTACGTCGGGAAAACAAAGAAGGTTTGCCCTTTGAATAGGAAATTTGAAATAAGTTTTCATCAAAAGGCCAATAAAAAAGCCCGAACGAATCGTTCGGGCTTCAGTCTTATAATTTATGGTGTTGTTAATCCATCGCCCAACTCTGTCTCAATATGATTACCTCGTCAGGATTGACTTGCCAGGATAGTAGGCCATGTCTCCCAATTCATCTTCGATACGAAGCAGTTGGTTGTACTTAGCAATCCGGTCTGAACGGGAAGCTGAACCAGTTTTGATTTGGCCACAGTTCAAAGCAACTGCAAGGTCGGCGATAGTGGTATCTTCTGTTTCACCAGAACGGTGACTCATCACACTGGTGTAGGAATGACGTGTCGCTAAGTTCACAGCATTGATAGTCTCCGTAAGTGACCCGATTTGGTTCACCTTAATCAAGATAGAGTTAGCAATGCCTTTGTCAATGCCCTGCTGGAGCCGGACGGTATTTGTAACAAACAAATCATCTCCCACCAACTGGATGCGCTTGCCGATGGCATTGGTCTGTGCTTTCCAGCCATCCCAATCATCTTCGGCCATGCCGTCTTCGATAGAGAAAATGGGGTATTTTTTGCTCCAATCTGTCCAAAAATCCACCATTTGAGCTGGAGTCAGTTTGTCGCCTGTTGATTTTTTGAAATGGTAAACGCCTGTTTCTTCGTCAAAAAACTCGGAAGCAGCGGCGTCCATCGCAATCATAATGTCTTCGCCAGGCACGTAACCTGCGGCTTCAATAGCCATCAATACGGTCTCGATAGCCTCCACATTGGATTTCATGTTTGGCGCAAAACCACCTTCATCGCCCACATTGGTGGAGTAGCCCTTGCTTTTCAGCACGTTTTTCAAATGATGGAATACCTCAACGCCCATTCGAAGCGCCTCTGAAAATTGGCTAGCGCCAACTGGCAAAATCATAAACTCCTGAAAGTCGATGCCATTGTCAGCATGAGCACCACCGTTGAGGATGTTCATCATCGGCACCGGAAGCACATGCGCATTTGCACCGCCTATATAGCGATACAATGGCATCCCACATTCCTCAGCCGCAGCTTTGGCAATGGCCATGGATACCCCTAAGATAGCATTTGCCCCAAGTTTGCTCTTGTTCGTGGTGCCATCGAGGTCAATCATTAGCTGGTCGAGGTAACGTTGGTCTGTTACTTCTTCTCCCACCAAGTGGTCAGCAATGATTTCCTCCACATTTTCCACAGCCTTTTGGACGCCCTTGCCGAGATATCGTTCTTTATCGCCGTCCCGGATTTCCACTGCTTCGTGTTTGCCTGTCGAAGCTCCCGAAGGCACTGCCGCCCGGCCGAAATAGCCTTCTTCGGTCAACACTTCAACTTCAATGGTAGGGTTGCCCCTGGAGTCGAGGATTTCCCTCGCTATGATGTCAGAAATTGCACTCATAATTTATTGTTGATAAAGGTTGATGAAGTTTGATATAGTTTGATGAAGGATGGAAACAGGAAGCAAAATGTTCTCAGCTTGCCATCTCAATCAACACTTTTTCAAATTTTATAAACCAAGATTTAAGCTGGTTGAGAAATTGTTTCGTTTTTAGATTCAGCTATCAAGTTGACAAAATTGTCGAACAAATATCGGGCATCGTGAGGGCCAGGTGAAGCCTCTGGGTGGTATTGCACCGAGAATGCTTTGCGTTGTTTCACTTTGATTCCTTCGATGGTTTCGTCGTTCAAGTTGACATGGGTGATTTCAATGTCGTCTCGGCCCATCATTTGATCTGCCCGCACGCCAAAACCATGATTTTGACTGGTGATTTCACAATGCCCAGTTACCAAGTTCTTCACCGGATGGTTGATGCCACGGTGGCCATTGTGCATTTTGTAAGTGGATATGCCCAAGGCCAATGCTAGAATCTGATGTCCGAGGCAAATGCCAAAAAGCGGTTTGTCTTCTGCTAGAATTGCTTTTGTAACATCAACGGCGTACTGCATCGGTGCTGGGTCGCCAGGGCCATTCGAAAGAAAATAGCCGTCTGGGTTCCATTTTTTGATTTCGGCAAAGGGTGTTTTTGCTGGAAAAACCTGCAAGTAGCAACCCCGTTGAACCATGCAGTTTAGGATGTTTTTTTTGACGCCAAAATCCAGAACAGCTACTTTGTAACTGGCATTGGCATCGCCCATAAAATATGGTTTCTCGGTACTTACCTTACTTGCTAATTCGAGGCCGTCCATGCTTGGTACTTTTGTAAGCTTCGACTTAAGTTCTTGTATATCAAGCGTTTCTGATGAAATAATGGCATTCATAGCCCCCTTGTGCCGTATGTGCCGCACAATGGCACGGGTGTCCACATCAGAAATACCCACTAATTTTTCTTCCTCAAAATAGTCCTGAATTGACTCAGTGGCCATTTGCCTGCTGTACCGGGTAGTAAAGTTTTTACAGACTAACCCAGCAATTTTTATCCCCTGCGATTCCGTCTCTGAAATACGGGTGCCGTAGTTTCCAATATGGGCGTTGGTAGTAACTAAAATTTGCCCAAAATACGATGGGTCAGTGAATACTTCCTGATAGCCGGTCATGCCAGTGTTGAAGCAGAGTTCACCGGTGGTGGTGCCAATTTGCCCAGCCGATTTGCCGTAAAATGTTGTGCCATCTTCAAGAAGGAGTACCGCTGGAACTTGCGTCATGCGTTCAGTTTTTTTATAAATTTGGTAATTAATTGGAAAGATAAAAGGCTCGGTTGAGCCGACGTCAGGTGTATATTTTGCTGGTGTTGGATGCTTGTTTTAGCCACTTAATTTGATTTTGAACAACAGCTTTTTCAAATCGGTGGCAAATATAGGGCATGAACCGCAAAACAGCGTGGCGAATTCAGGATAATTGTAAAATTGCTTTGAATAGGCGGTTCTCACTCCCTCAATAACCATCTACTCGGCGAACGAGCGAAACATTCCGTTCGAAATCGAACAAAGTAATCTGCCGTAAGTCATAGTATGCCAACCAAAATGCCCGAAGCGCAGACATGTAACTGCGACGAGCAGCTTCTTTTTCTGTGACAGCAACGCCGAGGTCTAGTACGTCAATTTTCCCTATATAATAACGGTTGCGGGTCATGTCCTCCCTTTTTAGCGAAACATCGTAAGCTCTTTTGGCAAGGGCGACCTGGTTGCGAAGCAAGTCAAACTGCTTCACTTTGAGTAAAATCTCCTGCTCAAAATTCACCTTATCTTGCTCTATGTTCATCCGTTCCAGTTCACGATTTGAGCTGGCTGTCTCTAACCTTGCCTGTCCTCGCCCCCAGTCCAAAATGGGCATCGTCAGCCCGACAACCAACCTTTGATAATCCTCTGGTGAATCGTATGCCTGGTTAAGGTTCGCTCCTTTTTGTGAAAATCCCAATTGGCCAAAAATATCCATCTGGAAACCACGGTTTGCTTTTGCCTCTGCGACGGAAGCATCAGCCTCCGCTAACCGTCTTTCAAAGCCAATGACATCACTGCGAAACTGACTGGCATATTGAAGTGCTTCTTCTGGTTTTACACTGAAAATTGGAATATCCTCTGGCGCTTCTAACTTAAAAAATATGGATTTCCTGATGCCCAGGTAATTGCGTAAGCGTTCTGTGCCTGACTGGAGGTCGAGAAGGGCTTGCTGCACTGCCGCATCGGCATTCATTGAGCTGAGTTCGATTTGGAGCAATTCCGTTTCTGCAATTCTTCCAACCTCAAACCGACCTTTGGAGATGTTGAAAAGTGTGTCGGCGTTTGCTTTGTCCTGTTTTGCAGCCCTCAGATTTAATTGAGAGATAAACACTTCGAAAAAAAGATTGGAGGCGTCAAAGGCTACTTTTTCCATTTGCTCCGCAAAAGAGCGGGTGGCTTCCTGATAGCGAAGTGGCTCTATTTTTTTGTTCCATTTCAATTCATTGTACCCAAAAACTGGTTGCTGAAATCCAATGGAAAATGGCGTGGAGAAATAGGAGGTTTCGTTAGGCGCCTTGGGAACGAGCAGGTCAAGGCGTTGTAAGTTACTTCTGGCAAAAATGGTACCGCCAGTTTTTGCGACACGTTGGTTCAAGGATAAGCCAACGGAGTTCACCACCTGTGATTGCTGGACAAACGTACTTGTACCATCTGGTAAAGTAATCAAACCGATGGAACGGTTCAGGTCTGGTAACGTGCTCTCGAAATTGAGACCAGGTTTGTAGTCGGCCAAGATGCTCTGGTAAAACCAGTACCTGTTTTTCATCCTTGTTTCAGCGAGGAGTGCATCTGGTGCATCGCTTTGCGCCAATGCCACAATCTCCTCCAAGCTCACTGACATGGTGTCCGTTTGTGCTTCGAGGTTTTTTGCCAAAAACAAAGAAAAAAGGAGAAGGAAAAACGTGTATTTCATGAAGCCAACTTGTTTTATGTATTTAGGGTAAAATAGTGTTGCGAATTACTCAATCCGGAGTGCCTTGATAGGGTCTTGCTTGGCTGCTTTCCGGGCCGGGAACAGCCCGAAAACAAGTCCAATAGTCGCCGCTACACCAAACGAAAGGGCGATTGACCAACTGGACACCATCGTTGGGATATCAGAATAAACGGATACCAATTTTGCTGAAACCACGCCCAATCCAACGCCTAAAATCCCGCCAATCAAACTGATGATAACGGCTTCAAAAAGGAATTGCAAAACGATGTCACCTTCTTGTGCGCCGAGTGATCGACGTACGCCTATTTCTTTAATGCGTTCCATCACAGATGCAAGCATGATGTTCATAATTCCGATGCCACCAACCAGCAATGAAATGCCAGCAATGGCAGCCAGAACGCTATTGAAAATATCTTGCGTTTTTTGTTGCTGCTGTAACAGCAATTCGGGGACTTCGACCTCAAAATCTATGAGGTTTTTATGTCGGCGCTTGAGGATTTTGGCGATTACTTCTGCCGAAACTTGCAATGTGCCTGAGTCGTGAAGCCTAACGACAAGTTTGTCCAGTTGGTGGTAACTTTCATCGTCCTTTTTGTTTTCCCCATCATCCCAGTCGTTCTGCTTGATTTTGGCTGATGTGACTCTGGCCCGGTTTTTCAACCGGAGCATGGCACTCGTAACGGGTACGTAAACATCGGCATTGTAGTCACGGATGCCAAGGTTTTCCAGGCTTTCTTTGCTGGCAAGGCGTTTTTCAAGTACTCCGATTATTTTGAACCAAGAGGTGCCGCATTTTATCCACTGGCCAATTGGGTCAGTCTCGGGGAAATATTTGGTTTGTACGGTCTGACCGATAATGCAAACCGGTTTACCCCCCTCAAGGTGTTCTTTGTGAAAAAAATTGCCGTAGGCAAGACCAAGGTTGTTCAGTTCGAAAAATGCGTTTGTGATGCCAACAACTTTTGCTTTTCCAGTTTTCCCTCCTTGAACTAAGTTGGTCGGTTCTACTACTTCTGGGCTCATTTTATCTACGCCCGGCAGTACCTTTTCAATAGATTTTACATCCTCCATTGAAAGGCCCGGCGACCAAGGACGTTTTCCATCCTTTCCTTTGCCATTACTTCCGTTTGATGCTTGTGCCGTGTTGGCTGTGGCTTCACCAGAGCCATCGCCTTCCTTTAACACCAAAGAATTGATAACGATATTATTTGTTCCAATCAATTTCATTTGGTCAAGTAGCGCCTGTTTGGCACCAGTGCCAATGGCCAGCATTGCAATGACCGCTGCCACGCCAAACACAATGCCGAGCGCTGTGAGAACAGAGCGGAGGATATTATCCTTGACGCCCTCCATGGCTAAAATGAAATTAAAAATGGTGCGTTGCATGATAGAATATGATAGGTGCTGAAAGCTGGGTTCTAAAATTTTGGGTTAGCCGAAAATTATCATGCCGCCACCGCCTTTTTCATTTTTGGGCTGGTAGTCTTCTTTAACCTCTTTCATTTTCTTCAAGGCTTCTTCCTGGCGTTTCTTTTTTTCTGTCTCCAGTTTCTTACGCAAGTCATCTTTTATTTTTTTGTCAATGAGCACCAATTTGAGGTCATGGGCATCATCTGGGATAATTAGCAACACCTCTTCGCCCTCTTGTAAGCCGTGTTCAATTATGACTTCGTTGTCATTTGTTTCCCCAGTGATCACTTCTTGTTTTACAATTTTGCCATCTGCTTTTTTGTAAACAAAGGAAATTGAATCACTCTGGATAGCTTCCAAAGGCAAGTGAAGCACACTTGGAAAAGTATAGGTCAATATTTCGTTGCTAGTTGTCATGGCAGGGCGTAGGATGGAGTCCACTTCTTCCAACTGAACCGTTACCTCAAACACTTTGGCATCGTATCCTTGTAGTTGCTCTCCAACGTTAGCCACTGTAATAACCCTGCCGGTATAATCCCTGTCAGGAAAGGCGTCCACCTTCATTTTGACATTTTGACCTTTTTGCACTTTGCTGATGTCCACTTCATTGACGTAGGTTTTTGAAATCATAATACTCAAATCGGGCAGCTCTGCCACTACCGGGTCCCAAGTGCTTATTTGTGAGCCGGGGCCAATCTTTCCGTTCCAGCTTCTAGCGTAAATGACCATGCCGTCCTTTGGGGCCTTAACCACAAATTTGTCAGCGAGGTCAACCAAGCGTTGCCTTCGCAATTCGACTTGGCTAAGGGAGGCAAGTATTTCACTGATTTTTGCCTTTGATTTTGTTTGGGTTAGCTCATACCTTTTTTCCAATTGGGAATAATCACGAAGGGATTTTTCTAGGTCAATTTCGGCTTGTTGGATAACCATCCGAGGCTCATATTTGCTCTGTTCCACTTGCAACTTCTTTTCTTCCATTGAGAATTTGAGGTTGATTAGATCGTCCCTCAAGCCTCGCAACTCAATGGCGGTATCGATTTTCGCTTGCTCAAGTTGGGTCTGTGCTTTATCGATTTCTGTTTGTGACTCCTTTAATTTGGTTTCTAACTCTGTACGGTCTAGGGTGGCGACGTAGTCGCCGGCTTTTAGCACTGTGCCTTCTGCCACCATGTCAGAAATGGTGGCCTGCCAAATCTGAGCTGAGCGCATACCACTTGGGCCTTTTATTTCCTCTGAACTTTTGGCTTTAAGTTCACCGGTGGCTGCCACATAAATTTTAAACTCGCCTTTTTCGACCTTGGTGGAAAGACTTTTTGCTTGGGATTTACCTTTTCCGCCACCACTACAGGCAGCTAAAAAAATAACCGACGAAATTAGAAGATATGACAAGGGAAGTTTGGAAAATGTGGGCATAGTAATTCAGTTGGTTTACTGCGGAACAAGGATTTTAATAGCTTAGTCCCGCATATTTTCAGATTGCAGAATTTAGAAAGGACGTTTTACCCAACGACATGGTTGCCTCAAAGTTGTAGATTGAACGAAAATTCAATTCAAAGCATCGAAAGCTTAACGCATCAATATGGAAAAGTATCAGGCTGGTTCGGGTTAGTTTTTTTTCAAAAACTAACCCGAAATATTAGCAAGTATTTATGCCTGAGCAGTTGGTGTATTAAAATTCATCGTTGGATAGGGCGGAGTTTCCGGTTCATGGATAGGCCCAAATTGGGCTTCAAACCGCTTGATATTGTCAGCGAGGGCCATCATCAACCGCTTTGCGTGCTGTGGCGTCAAGATGATACGAGATTTCACTTTGGCTTTAGGTACATTCGGGGCCATCATGATAAAGTCAAGTACAAACTCCGAATGATTGTGTGAAATGACGGCAAGGTTGGAGTATTGGCCTTCTGCGATGTCTTCTGGTAGTTCAATATTAAGTTGGCCGGGCGCAATTTTGTTGTCTGACATGGATTTAATGATTTTGTGATAATTTTAGGTTCAATTAAAAACCTGGCAATATTAACACAATTGCCAAGAGTAGAAAAGCATGGAACGTTTTGTAATGGGCAATGGTTTCGCTTGGCTGTTAATCAAAACCGCAACTTTTAAACACATTTGAAATGGAAGACCAATGGCAATCATATTTTGACCAAAATATGAAAATTTGGAACGACAGGGTGGAACCACACCTGAAATCTGATTTTTATGACCATGCTGGCTTTATGGCTGGCAAGAGTTCTCTTACTGAAATTGAGACCAATGAATTGGGAGATGTAAAGGGGAAAACACTGCTCCACCTTCAATGTCATTTTGGACAAGATTCACTTTCTTGGGCAAGAAGGGGAGCTAAGGTCACAGGAGTTGATTTCTCGAAAAAAGCTATTGATAATGCCCGCCTAATCAATACTGAACTTGGATTGGATGCCAGCTTCGTTCACTCCGATGTTTACTCGTTGCAGGAAGCCCTTGTCGGTCAATTTGATATTGTCTTCACAACCTTTGGAGCGATTCCTTGGCTACCCGACCTTGACAAATGGGCTGGTATTGTTGGCCATTTCCTTAAACCAGGGGGCATATTTTACCTCGCTGAGTTTCACCCTACGCTGTTTCTATTCAATTTTGACAACTACAAGATTGAGTATGGGTATTTCACCGAACAGAACCCGTTTTCAGAGGATGTCGTCGGCACATACGCTGATAATCAAGCTGGAGTGCAAGGCTTGGAGCACTCTTGGAACCACAGTATCTCAGAGGTGATGACACCGCTTTTGAAGAATGGCTTGGAAGTAGTTGATTTTCAGGAGTTTGATTTCTCTCCTTATAAATGTTTCCCGAACATGGTAGAACGAACGCCTGGTAAATATGTCTGGGGAAATTTTGGAGTACGCTTTCCGCATGTTTATAGCTTAAAAATGCTAAAGAAAATTAAAGAATAGCGCTTGTCACCTTCTGTTCAGAACAAAAAAGGCGCTAAGAACAAATTATTCCTAGCGCCCTTTTTGGCATTCTCGAAAATATTAATTTTCAATATCTCCTGCGGACCAATTTAATGAAAGTCTTTGCTTTGTCCTTTTTTCCTTTAGATGCCCAATTGTATTTGACCGCTACATTTCGTACAAGGTAATCCTTTGCCTCGTTGTAGTTTTTTAGCTGATTAAGCGTTGAAACAGTGGCATCAAATGCAGCTGCATCACCACCGAACAATTCATTTTGGGTTGAAATCCTTTCATTAAGCCCCATTGCTTTTTTAATATCAGTGATGGGCAATTCACTCAGTTTTTCAGACAATTCAGTCGCTGACTTAAATTCAAAAAGCTCATCAAGTTCTGGGTCAATGCTGACAGAGGTCCTTGTTGGGGGTGTAGTTACTTCCACTGGAGGCGGTGGTGGCGCAACAACGGCAGGGGGTGGCACTACCTCAACTGGTGGTGGTGGAGGAGTGGCTGCAACCGGCGGCGGCGTAACAATAGGTGCTGGCGGAGGAGGAGGTGCAACATAGACTGGCGCTGGCGCCGGTTGCGCTTCTACTTTTGGAGGCTCAGGTTTTGGTGGTTCGGGCTGTGGTTTTAAAGGTGGAGGTGGCGTGGTCTCAGGCTTTCTCAAGGTGATACGAGGCTCAGGTGCTTTAGTCTCAGCGGGCGGAGGAGGTGGTGCAACGATTGAAGAAACCGTGGGCATTTCCAGAAATGACTCGTAAAACTGCTGGATGTAGCTACGCATCAAGTCCCGCTCGATACTGGAAACATTGCGGGGGTCACTACTGATATTCCTGTAAAGTGCGTTTATTTTGTCCAGGACGTTTTTGCTTTTTTGAAAATCCATATTGCGTATCGAGGTTTGTTTTGAAATGAATAGGTAAATGCAGGACAAAGCTATTGGTTTGATAGTCAATTCTTTAAACCAGGATTCGTTTTTAGCTTACTTCATAAAAATTGACTTCCAAAGAGTTTCCCTTTTTTATTTTGTGAGAAAACCGGAAAACCTTACCTTCGCCAGCCCAGTTTGAAATTTAAGGCCGAAAGGTAGGCAAATTCAAAACAAACGCCCAAAAACCAAGCTTTCAACCTGTGTCTCCTTCTCACCAAATCTTACAGCATCCATAATTATTTAGCCAAAGCCTCAAAAATCAACCAATTTGTGACAAACTTGGTGCTGACTTTTTTCTTTAGGCATATTAATTTTTTCTGAAATTATGTTTCTCGAACCACATTTTAAAGGTCAACGCAGCGGCTGGATTGAGGTCATTTGTGGAAGCATGTTTTCTGGAAAGACCGAAGAACTAATTCGTCGCCTAAAACGAGCCAAGATTGCAAACCAGAAAGTGGAGATTTTTAAGCCAAAAATTGATACTCGGTACGATGTTCAAAAAGTGGTCTCACATGATGAAAACTTCATCCTCGCTGTGCCGATAGACAACTCACTGAAATTGCTTGAAATGGTTGACGGAATTGGGGTAGTAGGCATTGATGAAGCGCAATTTTTTGACAGTGACCTGCCCGATGTTTGCCAACAATTGGCACTGCAAGGCAAACGGGTCATCGTCGCTGGCCTGGACATGGATTTTAAAGGTCGCCCCTTCGGGCCAATGCCAAACCTACTATCAGTGGCGGAATACATCACAAAAGTCCATGCCATTTGCCAACATTGCGGCAATCTTGCCACGCACTCTTACCGGTTGGCCAGCGAAGGAAGTACGGTAATGTTGGGCGAAAAAAATAGTTACGAAGCTAGATGTCGCACTTGCTATACCATGGGAAATATACTTAAATTGCAGACAGAACCTTGACGCTGTTCTTCAAGAAAGCATACTACTCAAATTTTGCTAACAAAAGAATAAACACTAATGACATTTGAACCCAGATTTGAACAACAACTAACCAGTTTTATTGAGCAGGCACTACTTGAAGATGCGCCTCAGGGCGATAAAACTTCACTCGCTTGCATTCCAACAGATGCCCAGTGCACCGCCAATTTGCTGGTGAAAGATGCGGGGATTTTGGTCGGTGTCGAAATAGCGCACCGTATCTTAATGCATGTTGACCCTAAAGCGGTCTTTACCAAATTTATTGAAGATGGAACGCATGTCAGCTTTGGCGATGTGGCATTTCAGGTGAGCTGTAACACCCAAGCCCTCTTGCGGGCGGAAAGGGTAGCGCTCAACGTAATGCAGCGATTAAGTGGAATTGCAACGTTGGCCCATGAATTTGTCTTTGAGATAGAGGATTTGCCAGTCAAAATCCTTGACACCCGTAAAACTACTCCCTTGCTGCGATTTTTGGAAAAATATGCAGTGCGAACCGGGGGCTGCCACAATTACCGGGAGAGTCTCTCTGACTGGTTTATGATTAAGGATAATCATATCAAGGCGTGTGGGGGTGTCCGAAATGCGATTTTAAAAGTGGCTGATTACCAAAAGGAAAATGGGCTGACCCTTGGTGTGACTGTAGAGGTCAAAAACTTGGTGGAATTGCACCAGGTATTGGAAGTAGGGAATGTAACCCGTATCATGTTTGACAATTTCGAGCTACCGTTACTGGCTGAGGCCGTTGCAACCGTGAACAATCGCTTTGAAACAGAAGCATCTGGTGGCGTCAATATTCATTCAGTGAGAAGGGTAGCACTGTCAGGTGTGGACTTTATTTCTGTAGGGGCATTGACGCATTCGGCTACCAGCCTAGATTTGAGTTTGAAAATAAAGTAAGCCAGTTTTTTATCAA
>JAHEAS010000610.1 GCA_024642645.1 Saprospirales bacterium
CACGCCATTAGTGTATTCGCCATCGGCGGTAAAGGTATTGGCGGCCACACCAAGCCCACGCTCATAAGCCTCCGCCTTTATGAAACTGACCTCTGCCGCTGTCAGTAGCACTTCTGGTATCGTCCTGTCGTCACGAACAAGGTAGTAATTGAACGGGGAGAACAAGTTATCAGCGCCCTTGATAGTGTAGTTGTTGTCCCGGTGCTGCTCATAAGGTATGCCGCCCTCGGCTGGCGTATTGGCATCCGGAACGTTGGGATAGGCCACCCACTCGTTGGCGTTATTTGTCTCAAAGAAGATGCGTGCTCTTGGGTCGAAAATGCCGCTTCCATCCTTGTTATCGTTTTCCGAAAGTTCGTGCCAAATGGTTGAGCCCATGCGCAGCTTTTTATGCTCACTGAATGACCAGATGACGCTCTCATTCACCCAATCTTGCGCCTGCGGCAACATCACAACGTCCTCGCCTTTGCCAATCACAGGCAGGTTTCCTTCGATGATTTCCTTTAAAATGGGCGTCGCAAACGCCGGGTCTTTCTCCACCATGCGCATAGCGTGGCGCAGGCGCAATGAGTTAGCAAATTTGCGCCAGCGCAGCATGTTCCCGTCAAAAAGATTGTCAAATTGCCCCAATGATTCATAAGCTACGCCCGTCGGCGTAACGGGGTTCAAGTCGAGGTTGATATGCTCCTCCACCCATTTCAAATCTTCTAGCAAATACTTGTAAATGGCTTCCTGCGAGTCAAATTTCGGGCGCAGGTATTCCAAGCTTTCGAAGCCCTTGCCGGCATCAAAAAAAGGCATATCGCCGAACATGTCCGTCACCCGGAAAGTCTTGTAGGCCAGCAGCACTTTGAGTTGTGCCCGCACGTTGTCGAGTGAGGTTTCGTCCTCCACTTTCAGTTCGTCCAGCTTCTGCTCGATGGCTCGGATATGCGCCAGTGCTTTGTAGTAATTGTTCCAAACCTCCTCCGTGCCGATGTTTGGGTTATCGAAACCAACGCCAGTCTTGGCGGCCAATTGGGTCAGGCCGTATAGGTTTTCGTTATGGAGGTAAAACTGCTCGTTCCAGCCCAATTTTAGCGACTCGACAACGGTATTGAACAGCGGCCCGATGTCCGTCTGCGTTGGGAAGTACGGGTTGCGATTGATTTCCTCGAAGTCCTTCGTGCAGGAAGTGAGGAAGGCTATTAAAAGGAAGGTGGTAAGTTTATATTTCATTGATTGTCAGCTAGTAGGATTAGAAGGTTTAGAGGGGTTTAGGAGGTTTAGTGGAGTCGCTAGCCTAAACCATCTAAACCTAAGTTAAAACGACGCATTTACCCCTAGCGTAAAGCTCCTTGTGCCGGGGAACGCCGCCCATTCCAGTCCCTGTGCATTGCCAGCGCCGTTGGAGCCTTCAGGGTTGATGTTGTCTGGCAAAGTTGTGTAAATGTAAAACAAGTCACGCCCAGTCAGCGAAAGGGTCAGACTCTGAAAAACACTGGTCTTCTGGGCCAAACGTTCCGGCACTTGGTAGGCCAGCACGATTTCCCGCATTTTCACCCAAGTGTTTTCTTTGATGCCCGGCTTGGAAATGAACCTGCCCCAACCGCCCGTGTTGCCAACGTATTTGTAGTAATAATGCACCACTTTTTTGTTCGGCGTACCGTCGGCATAGACACCATCGAGGACGACACCCACGTTGCGCACCTTGCCATCTGGGTCGGTGAAAGGCAGCCCCTCGCCGAGGCGCTCTGGAAGTGTTCCGGGGCTTTGTCCGGTCTGGAGACCGATCACGTAGGAGCCAGCGTAGATGTCACCCCCCCATTTCGTATCCACTAAAGTGCTGAGAGTCAGTCCCTTGTAACCGATGCGCATCGTCCAACCACCGATGAAGTCCGGCGAGGCATTGCCGATAGGCACCCGCTTGTCCGAAATCTTGTACAAAGTGCCGTCATCGTTGAGGATGGGCTTGCCCGTGGTTGGCTCATAGACGTAATCGTAGCCGACGATAGTGCCGTAGTTTTGCCCTTCCTCCACCACGATGGCCGGGCCATTGTCGCCCCAAATATTGGCCAATTCAAGGCTCTTGGCACCTCCGCCGAGGCTGGTTACGAAATTGCGGTTGCGGGCAATATTGAGACCCGTTTGCCAGAAGAAACCTTTTTTTTGTAAAACGGTGGCGTTCAGGATGGCCTCGAAACCGTAGTTGCGAAGCTCCCCACTGTTGATGCGGATAGTGGATGCGCCTGAAGAACCGGGTACAGGCGAGTTCAGGATTTGATTGAAAGATTTGATGTCGTAGTACGTCAAATCGAGGTTGATTTTATCGTTGAAAAACCCAAGCGTGGTGCCGATTTCCATCGAATTTGCTTTTTGCGGCTTGAGCGCAATCGGTGGTATCGTGCCTGGCAAACTGGCCGTTTGGCTGCCGCCAAATGTGCCTGTCGAATAGACGAAATCCAGTTGGTACGGGTCGGTGTCGGAGGCGGTGATGGCGAAGGCGCCCCTTATTTTCCAAAAAGTGAGCATATTGGAGTGGAAGTCGAACGCCTGTGTGGGGATGAAGCTCAACGATGCCGATGGGTATAGGTATGAATTGGCATTGGCGGGCAGCGAAGAAGTCCAGTCATTACGGGCAGTGAGTTCGAGGAACAAGTAATCGTCGTAGTTGAGGTTGAGGAAGCTGTACACCGAATTTATCTTCTTTTCGAACCTGGTTTCTCCGGGCAATTGGTTCTCGGTCAGGGTCTCATAATTATTGAAAGTATAAAGCCAAGGGTTCACCCATTTGCCTGATTGACCCTTGATGCCGTAAGCGTTTCGGCTCCATTGTGTAGCACCCAAAGAAAGCCGAGCGCCAAATTTTGACCCGAAAATTTTGTCTTTGAAAGCCGTAATCAAGAGGTCATTGTTCTGCACATTGTCCTTGCCCAATTCATTGGAATAGAACCCATCCCGCAGCCCAAGTCGGTCAGCTGGCTTTTTGCGGGTCTCAAACTGGTTGATGGTAAAATCGGTGCCGAGCCGCCCGGTGATATTGAGCCAATCCGTCACATCGTAGGTCAACGCCAGCGCTCCGATGATTTTGTTGCGGCGCAATTGGATGTTGTTGTTGTAGGTATTCCACCAAAGGTTTTGC
>JAHEAS010000611.1 GCA_024642645.1 Saprospirales bacterium
CTGCCACGGTGCTGTCGAAACAGCCAAGCGGGTGAATGCTAAATGGATGACTGTCGTTCCCGGTAATTACGCCCGCCAACTGCCGATGGGCATCCAAACTAGTCATGTCATCGAGTCACTGCGCCAAGCCGCAGCCATCTTCGAGCCGCACGGCCTGGTAATGGTGCTGGAAGCACTTAGCGACACGCCCGACCTCTTTCTGCGCCATTCCGACCAGACTTATATGATTTGCAAGGCCGTCAACTCGCCCTCCTGCAAATACCTATTTGATATGTGGCACATGCAGCGCAACGAAGGCCACATGACCGTCAACATAGATACTTGCTGGGATGAAATAGGGTATTTTCAGATTGGAGATGAGCCTGGCCGGAAGGAACCGACGACTGGCGAAGTGAACTACAAAAACCTGTTCAAGCATATTCACGAGAAAGGCTTCACAGGGATACTCGGCATGGAACACGGCAATTCGGGCAGTGGGAAGGAAGGAGAAATGGCGGTAATTCGGGCCTATGAGGAAGTGGATGCTTTTTGAAATTGAAAATGGAGAATTGAAAAGTACCGTGCGACCTTAATTTTTCAATTCTCCATTTTTAATTTTCAATGCTTAATCCCCAAGTTTCTTCCGAAGGAAAGCAAGTGCCAAAGCGTTCGCCTCTTGTGCAGCAGCTTCGTTGTACCTGGGACTAGTTGGATTGGCAAAGGCATGGTCGGCATTGAACCAATGGTTTTCAACCTTTTTACCGGTCGCTTTGGCCAGTGTCTCGAATTTGGTGACCACATCTTCATTTATCCATTTGTCTTGCTTCGCAAAAATGCCTAGCACGTCCACTTGCATCGGAGCAAGTTCGTCGGCCTTCTCAACGGGCATACCATAGTACATAACACATCCAGCGCCCCGCTCTGCAGCCAAGATACTCGTCCGCAATGACCAGCCTCCACCGAAGCACCAGCCGATAGTGGCGACTTGCCCGTCCTTGCCTGCGAAAGCCAATGCACCTTTGATGATTGCCTCACTGCGTTCTGGTTTAACGCTACCCATAATTTTGCCAGCCTCATCAGGGTCAGCTGTCACTTTGCCGTCATAAAGGTCGAGCGCCACCACATTAACGTTGCCGAGGCTGTCGGCAAGGCGGTCAGCTTCCCGCTTAATCTGGTCGTTCAGGCCCCACCACTCATGAATGACGAAAAGGAATTTATGCGATGTTTCAGCGGGTTTGATGGAGTACACTTTCGTCATGCCACCATCGGGTGTTCGAAGGTTGAGCATTACGCCTTTTGCCTGATAATCTATGGCAATCGGTGTTTCGTGAGATTTTGTAAACGCTTTGTCGCTAGTGAATTTGGCCATAGCATCACCGGATTCATCAGCTACTTTGTCGTTTGTGCAGCTGGCAAATGCAAAGCTTGCGAGGATTGCGAAGCAGAAAAGGGAAAAATTTTTCATAAAAGCTGGGTTGATTGATTGGTGAATTGTTGGATTGTTCCAAAACAACCTCAACAATAGATGACTTCAAATTTTTGTAAATTTATTCGAGATAACAAGCAAAGTGAAATTTGGTTAGGGTTATTTATCAATTCAGGACAAATACTTCCCAACTATTGGCAACCGCCGCCCTACCCCAAAAGCCTTTGGCGACACCCGCAACACCGGTGCAGCTTGATGTCGCTTGAACTCACTCATGTTCACCAGTCGCAATGCACGGCGCACAGTGGCCTCATCGAAACCCATTGCAATGATTTCATGCGGCCCTTGCCGTTGTTCGATGTACTGGTATAAGATAGCATCGAGTATGTCGTATTCTGGCAGGCTGTCACTATCCTTCTGGTCGGGCCGAAGCTCTGCGCTTGGCGGTTTCGTGATGGTGTTTTCCGGGATGACGATGCCGTCTTTATTGATAAAATGAGCCAGTTGGTACACCTCGGTTTTGTAAACATCTGCCAGGACGCTGAGGCCACCGCATAGGTCGCCGTAGAGGGTGCCGTAACCAACGGCCATCTCGCTTTTGTTTGTTGTGTTGAGCAGTACGTTACCGAACTTGTTGGACATGGCCATGAGCAACATGCCCCGGATACGAGCTTGGATGTTTTCTTCCGTCACGTTGTTGGGGTAGCCGAGAAAATGCGGCTTCAGCGTCTCTTCATACTTCGTAAAAATGGGCTCGATGGGCACGATGTCGTATTGAGCGCCAAGGTTGACGGCGAGTTGGCGGGCGTCGTTCACGGAGTGGTCAGAGCTGAACTGCGAGGGCATGAGCAGCGCCCGAACGTTGTCCTCCCCGAGTGCACGAGCGGCCAGTACGGCCACCACCGCCGAGTCGATGCCGCCGCTTAGGCCAAGGATGGCTTGCTTAAAGCCGAGCTTGCCGAAGTAATCACGAATGCCCAAAACCAGTGCGTCGTGTATCAGCGCAATCTTCTCTTTTGGCTGCTCCATGTTGCGGCCGCCCTTCATAACTTCCTGCAAATCAAAGGTTTTAACGCACTCCACCCAATAGGGCATTTCTTCATAAATATTGCCATCAGGTGACACGACCAGCGATCCGCCATCGAAGATAATGTCGGTTTGGGAGCCGATTTGGTTGACGTAAATCATCGGCAATCCATAACGCTGAACATTGGCCCGAAGCACGTGAATTCGACTTTTGGCATGTTCGTAATTGAAGGGCGACGCGCTCACATTCACGATTAGGTCGGGCCTTTGAGGTATCATTTCGTCCATCGGCACGACGGTGTAGAGGGGGTTTTCATTGCCGAGGTTCCAAAGGTCTTCGCAGATGCTGAGGGCGATTTTTTTACCCTGAAACTCCACCACCTTGAACTCATTGGCTGGCTCAAAATGGCGGTACTCGTCGAACACGTCGTAAGTGGGCAGCAGCGCTTTGTGCTGCACGTGCTTCACCTTGCCATCTTCCAAAAAATAGGCGGAATTGAACAGGTCCTTGCCTTCTATCACTGGGTTTCTGCTCACCGAACCCACCACGATGGCAATGCCCTGCGCAGCTTCGGCCATCTTCAATACGGCCCGTTCGGAACGACAGATGAAATCGTCGAACTCCAGGAAATCACGGGGCGGGTAGCCACAGGTGGCCAGTTCGGGGAACACAACAATATCGGCAC
>JAHEAS010000612.1 GCA_024642645.1 Saprospirales bacterium
CAAAAGTGAAAAGGAGCGTTTCATCCCCAGCACGAAAATACATTGGGGGGTCGGCGGTTACCAATCCAAAGGAGATATAATCCATTTCAGGGTTTTCCGCTGGAAGGGGTACGTAGGCATTTTGTTCCCAGGTACCGCTGAACGACTTCAAGCTGCCGAATTGCGAACCCGGCTCTGCCACCAGCGTCACCTGCCCTGAGCCGATGATGAGGTAGTCCGATGGCTCAACGCCGTCTTCCGGGGTGGCGAACACACCCCAAGCAAGGCTGTCCTGTAGCCATTGTAGCTTGAACTTGATTTGTGAGGAAGCAGGTGTTGCGGCAAAAAACAGAATGACCAACACCGCACCGGCAAGTGATTTTGTGGAAACCATGGTTATGCGTTTTAAGAATTTGCGGGGGGAGGGTTACTGAGAAGGAATTTGCGATGGATTAAACGCAAGATTAGTGCCAAGGGCGGGTGGGCGATGGTTAATGGTTTGCTAACAGTTTAAGGGAAAGCGGATTTTGGGAATTTTTCCAAAAAAAAGAAGCGGTCGGCAACGCAAGTGTGTCCGACCGCTTTTCAATCATTGTTTCACCACTTTTTCTGCCCAGATAGGCACACCGCCTTCCGTTACCCGCACAAAGTACAGGCCCGCTGGCAAGCTGCTGGTTTATTATTTAGCCGAAGGGACTGGTTAAACATTACAGTATCCAGCGGACTTATTGACGAACGAATCTGCCATAAAGTTTTTCGCCATTCAACATCAACTCAACTTGGTAAACTCCATTCTCCAACGACCCAATTTCCAAGTCATTTCCAGAAATATAGGCCGGATTCTGCACGACGATACGTCCAACCATGTCCCTTATCTGGAGCGACAATGGCTGGTCTAGCCATTTGGCGGGCGCAATTACCTGAATGAAGCTGGACGATGGATTGGGATATACTGTCAGCGTCTCGCCAAGGTTTCTACCACCGCCACCAATAACCTGCGGCACGGCAGTAATCGTGAAATCCACATTGGAAACGTCGTAGAAAACATTGCCAACCGACTGTACCATGATGCGAGCTTGGGTAGTGCCGATGTTTGGGATGGTGATGGCTTGAGTGCCATCGTTGGGAGTGCTGGCCAGCAGGGTGCTGAACGTGGCACCACCATTGGTGGAAAGCAAAATAGCTACGTTGGCGCAGTTTATTTGGTTGGCAGTGGTGCCAGCCACGTTCCAGGTGACGATTTGCGAGCTGTTGCCCAACCAGTTCACCGCCGTATTTGGTTGCGTCACCACAAACGGACCCGCTGTGGATTTTACGGTAAGCACTATATCTTTTTCAGTCGTACAACCGCCATCTGGATGGTTGTCCCGTATGGTTACCCTGAAATTGAGGTCCCGACTAACTGAGGGTAGCACTTCCCAAATATCGTTGGTATTGTTCAACACGTCCGCAAACTTTGGGAAATAACGACTTGGCGAACTGCTGGGAAGTAAGGAGCGGAATACCGGCCCATTAACATTGGTAGTGGCGGGTGGCATGGGTTGCACTGGATTTTTGTAAGCATCCATTTGTTCCCAGCAATATGAAAGAACATCTCCATTTGAGTCCGCAGCTCCTGTCACCGTCAGTACAAAGGGCGTGGATTTCGGGATGGTTTTATTGATTAGGGCGCTGCAAGTAGGTGCACTATTGCCGTTGGGAACCATCACAGCACAAGCGTTGCCGGCACCATTTATGAATGCTGCCATCTGGCCAATGCTGCTAGCATGGTAATAACTATCCCATCTATCTTGCACTTTTGGGGGGCAATACCCTACTGCGTACGACATAATTGTGGAACCACTACCAGGCTCAATTCTAGCCTGACCCTGACAAGTATTGTATTGAGTGTGGTATGCTCCAAAATGATGTCCCATTTCGTGAGCGACAAAATTGTTCCACCAATCAACATTTGGATTTGGATTACCTGATGTGCATCTCGCCTTATAGTTGGACGAACAAGCTAGGTTTAATGATACTCCACCTTGGCCTGTGCCGAAAACATGCCCAAAATCGTAATTAGTTTCCCCAATCACATTATTGCAGGTTGTCTGATTTTCCCCCATCATAGTATTTGGGGTAGCATTGGTATAAGGATCAATGTTCGGATCTGTATAGATTAGATTATCATTATTCGCAATCATTACCAGCCGGAAGCCCACTTCGATTTCAAATAAAGCATTCACTGCTGTCATGGTGGCATTCATCGCCGCCAGGGCTGGTGCTTTGTTAATACCAGTAGCACCGTAGAAATTGGCATACTCCCCCGTGCAGGCCAGCGCCAGCCTGTACGTCCGAAGGTTGCCGCAGCTTCCTGCCCGGTCGCTAACTGCGGCCTGTCCTTCCATTTCATTTCCCGCTTCTTCCATTAGGCATTCCATCTGCTGGCCTGCCGGAATGGGGCAATCCCGTTGGTAAAAGCAGAGATAATCCTCCGCATTGCCACGGGCATACTGCTTGATGAGATAGGTATTGCTCCTATCCACAGGCAGTATTAGCGCATCCAGTCCCATTGGTGAAATAGCAAACCGGATGAAATCACCCTGTCGGTTGCGCCCCGCATACGAGCGGATGTTGGGGTACTTTGCGGTGAGTTCCGGTGCCATGACCGGGGCCTCCCACACCTCGTAGGATTCAAAACCACCAGCGGGAAGCGGGAAATCAAGCAGTGCCCCTGGCTTGCCCAAAACAAAGTCTTGTTCTTGGGGTGCTGCAGCCAATACTGTTTTAAGTTGGACAAAGTCCAGGTGTAGCGTACGATAGGCATTAGGTAAAATATCACGTGTACCGACACCGAAGGCAATTTCAGATTCAGAAATGTCGGCCCAGGGGTTTGCCTGTCCGAAAATGGGGCCGTTGATTAGGATGGCAAAAAATAAGGGTAGTAAGTTGCGCATGACAATAAGGGTTTAGGTTATCAGGAAAATTTAGTTAATTACGTTTGAAAGGCTCAATGATACCGAAGGTATAGCATGCAATATGAGTGTCAGTATTTCAAGACTTTGTGAGTTGACACCCCATCAGCCGTTCGGCATTTCAGCAGGTAAACCCCTGCCGGCCAGTTCTCAGCGGCGATGGTACCTCTCCAGACTAAC
>JAHEAS010000613.1 GCA_024642645.1 Saprospirales bacterium
GCCAACCGCCAACCGCCAACTCACTTCCCCATCTCCTCCAGTTCCTTTTCCGTCTTCGGTCCAGCCTTGTACTTGGTAGCCAGTTCCTTCCGCATTTTTTCAATGTCGCTCTGGGTGGAATAGGCAAAGGTGACGCCCACCCGGTAGAGGTTGCCCTCCTTTTTAGTTTGGGTTGCATAACCGTCCTCGGTGAGGGTTTGGGCGAATTTGGTGGCATTGCCCTTCACCCCAAAACTGTGGACGACGAGGTAGAGCTTGTTTTTGGTGGGTTCAAAACTGTCTTGCTCCGTATCGGCGGCATCCGGCACAGCGGATTCTTTTGGTGGTTTGGTTGCTGAGTTGGTGTTGTTTTGTGCTGCTGAGGGGTCTGTCGAAATAGAAGACGGTTCCTTTGGGGAAGTTTCGGAAGCACCCGCTTCGGGCAGCGTGGGCTTCACGTTCAACCGTTCAATGGCTTCCGGCAGCTCGGCCACGGGTTTTTGTTTTGACCCCCCGAAAATATTGTAAAGCAACAGCGCAATCAAGATGGCCAGCAGCAGCACAGCCCAAGGCAAAATCTTCATGGTCATCGAGGCGGACGATTCGTCCACCTTGATGGCGGCAACCTCGGCCGGTTCAAATAGGGCTTCGGCTGGAACAGTTTTGGGCGTGGCCACCACTTTTGGTTTCTCCTTCACCAATGGTTGAAAGTTCACGATAGGCAAGCCGAATGAATCAGCGTTGAAGTTGGTGCCCTCCGGCATGAACCGGATTTTCTGTTCATAGTCCTGGTACAGCCGACCCACCTTAGGCACTTCGTAAATCTCCCGCCGCTCCAGCGTGTCCCGCACGGAGCTGACGTACCGCTCTACCATGCCCTCGGCCTCTTGGTAGGTGCTCAGGTTGTGCTTTTGCAGGTACTGCACCAGCACCCCGTCGTTGAGTACGAGGTTTGGGTTGAAGTCCAGCTTGGAAGCAGGCGGCGTGATGACGTCCTGCACATAGTCCACCGTGGCGGCACCGGGCGTGGAGGTAAATCCGCCGAGGCCGGGCACTATCACGGCAGTTTTTTCGAACAGCAGTTCCTGAATGGCTTTGTTAACGTCAGTGGTCATGCAAGTTGGTGGTTGATACTAGGTATTGCGGTTTGGTGGACAAAGTTAGAATTTTTTTGATTTGAGCAGCCGAAGACATGGCTTTGTTGATATTTCATGACTTTGTTGAACTTTGAAACGATGACGCTGAACGGGGAGGTGATGCTTGTGCGGTGAGGTAAAAACTCCAAAAAATGGGCTACATTGCGATGGTTCTTGATAAACCGATTCAACCCAATTTTATCCTGATGAACAATATTGCAAAATTCATTTTATTCCTGCTCTTCTCGTTGCCTGTATTGCTAAAAGGCCAATCAGATTCCTATCAATATAAAATCGAGTTTGATTGCAAGAATAATGGTATAGTCCCCATCATTGCGAATGAGGATAATGGGATAGTGATGATGTTTAAGAAAGCGCAAGTCAATCCACCCTATGTGTTCCTAAAGCTTCCGGACAACAATGGCATTTGCAAGGGTTATAGTTATTTACCAGAAACAGTTGATTATTTTCTCTTAAACCGCAATTCCATTGCAAGGGGGGACTGGATTTATGCCATAATAAGCGAAGCATCATTCCACCATCTATTTGCGCTGAACATGGAGACTGGAGCCTGTTGGGGCAAGCGGTTTTTGGGTATTGCATCCTTTGTACTGCCAGATATTGAATTCAGTGCCGATGGCAACCTGTTGGTGACAAATGAAATATTTGGCAACATTCCCGACTTTGGCGGCAACCCGTTCTATCCTGGCCAAGGTGTCATTGAACTGTTCAAACTGGACACCTTGGGCAATACCCTTTGGAAGCATGCGCTCTTCTTCAAGGATTCTCCACAAGGAGATTCTCTGTATGTTCATGCACGAGGCATCAAACAGGATGCAGAAGGGAATATTTACCTATCAGGTTTTTTTGAAAAGGGCAATCAGATACCGGACCATTACCTGCTGAAACTTGACCCACAAGGAAACCCATTGGCGTGGAAAAGACTCAACAACACGGCATTTGAAGTTTCTTTGTTCACGGACGATGCCATTTACCTGCTGGACAAAAACCTTCCTGGTTGGAATTGGCATCCCCAAAACTTGGCATCCGCTATCATCGCCAAGTTCGACTACAACTTCAACCTGATATGGATGAAGAAATACACTGGCAAGAACTTAAGCTTCAAAACCGCAAATATCATCGCTTCGCCCAATGGCAGGCTATATCTCAGTACTGTGCCTTCCCACTACTTGTATCCCATGGTTCTAGCCGAGCTTGACCCCAATGGCAACATCCTCAACCAGCGGGGCTATGGCCACTACAACCCCGACGTCAAAGTGCTCAACGATGAAAGCTTTGTCATCGCTTACGACCACAGTGGCGCCTTCGAAGACTATCGCCCTATCGTAACTAAGACTGACGCAGAGGGCAACATCGCAGGCTGCGTCACCTTCCCCACCTGCTTCGAGGTCAGCGACACCACGGTCAGCTTCGGTACCTTCCATGTCGAGCCGCACCCTGTGCTTGACCTGACGAACATCCAGGTGGCCGTCGAGCCGGTTAGCTATGGTGTTACGCCCTACTGTGGCTATCCGCCGCCGCCTGTGCCCACCTTCGCTTTTCCTGACACCCTCTGCTTGGGTGCTTCAGCCACCACCGCCAGCGAGAACAACCAGTTAGCGCAGGCTAGTGAGTGGGAACTCACCGGCCCCAACGTGGACTCCATGCTGCTGGACTCGTTCGAGTTCAGCTATCAATTCAACATGCCGGGCGAGTACGTATTGCGTAAGGCTGTATGGGGTTTGTTCGGCTGCCGCTCCGATTACGAGCGCAGCATTGTCGTGCTGCCGCCGCTCACCGTCGCCATCACCGCCGACAGCCTCCTCTGCCCCGACGAGCCGCAGGAAATCAGCGCAACGGCGAACCCCACTGGGGCAAGCCACCCGGCCAGTTTCATCTGGAACACAGGCGACACAGGCTCGGTGCTACCGCTCACCGGCAGCGGCACCTACACCGTCACCGCCACGGACGGCCACTGCGAAGCAACCGACAGCG
>JAHEAS010000614.1 GCA_024642645.1 Saprospirales bacterium
TGAGTTTTCAGAAATGGGAGGGCGATGCGGGCGGCTACTCGAAGTTGCCGCCTGAATCGGGTTACTTCGCCATATACCCCTGCAGGCTATTGCTGGTCAATTGCACGATTCTGAACGATTGCATCTCCGTTGCATATTCGATGGAGTACACCGTTGCGGCATTGAAATTTTCGGTGTTATTGCAGCCAGAGCCGTTGCTGGTGTTGTTTTGGCAGGTGCCTTCATGGTAGTTGTCGTTGGCAAGAATGGTCGGGATGGATTTATTGATAACCATTAGTTTTTCCGCTCCATTTTCGGTCACTTCAAAAGTGAAATGGGCATGTGGCGTATAGCTATAATCAATGCCTTCTCCATTTTTGAAAAACTCATAGCCGGAGTTCAGCCCACTGGCATCGGGATATTTCTCGCCATGCGGAACGCCTGTGACGACGTCATTGTCAAATTCCAAGGCCCAATGCTGAAAGAGTGGCGCCATCTGGGCAGATTCGAGCAGCGATTCTTCTTTTGCGCAGCCAAAAAAGAGAAATACAAGGAACAATGCGGACAATGAGTTGATATTTTTCATGTTCAATTATTTATGCGTGAAGAAATGGAGGTTTTATTATTTTCCGACAAATATAGTCTTCTAATGCCAATTTTGCCACCATAAATTTTACTAGCCATCAAAATTGCCGCCAAATGATTCGTTTGATGGGATTGCTCACCTCCGTCAATTTCCAATGCGACTATTCATGAAATACCCTGCCGGAAAAATTTCTGAAGTACAGGAAGTGTGGGCATAGGCTGGATGTGGCAGACCTGCGACGATATTTTTTGGGAAGAACATTCACCCTCCAGTCACTTGTGCCCTGTCAGACATTTTAAACTTATTTTCCAATCCTAATTGATAATTTTTGCGATTTGTTCGTAAAAACATTATTTTTGCACCCTACTCACATTTTTTCCAATTAATTTTTCACAGACATTATCTAAAGGTTAGGCTGTTTTTCCGAATCGCCAAACCGAACTGCCCCCCCGTCAAAGCCAGTTAAGTGAAAACAATCGTCCTTAAAGACTGTTTGCACTGGACTGAAGCATACTCCATTGTCAAATAGGATACAGAAAACCCAAAAACATGAAGCAAAATAATTAGTGAACATTTTAATAAAATGGTGTTGTATTGTCATCCGTCTTTCAGATTAAAAACACGGTCTCTAGTCCTAACTATTCTTCTTTTGATTTTTTTTGGGCTGAACAACTTGCCTGCCCAAAGCAACGACACTTTCTTTGTTTCCAAAGTGCTTTGGCCCACCATCGCCAGGCAATTGGATAGCCAAGTAGCCTCCGACACTTCCCACTTCTTTATTATCCAGCAGGTGCGCAGTCACTGTGGCGATGATTATAATTGCCTTCTTTCGACCTATCAAGCCGTGATTATCAAACTGGGTCCGCGCTTCAATTTGCCAGTAACTATTTACGTGACAAATGAAATAGCAAAATTAGCCCACCAGCAGGAGGACCTGGAGACAGAGGCCGCTGCCCACACAAGCTTGGGTAATTATTATCGGGCAACAGGCAACGAGCGTCAGGCCGTTTTGAGCAACGACAGGGCACTTGCCCTTTTCGAGAAGGCTGGGAACAAGTTTGCCATCACGAAAATTAGAATGGCAAAACTGGAACAAAGCCTAAGCTATCGGGGAATATCGGAAGTGCTGCCTGAGATGAAAGCCCTGCTAGCAGATGCTATAATAAACAACGACACATTCAGTACGCAATTTTTGCACATTAGGTTGATGTGGCAGACAATTGACGCCAAACGATATGATGAAGCGGCCAAACATATTGAGGCCGTTGAGAAAATACCTGTGAGTGATCCACTTAAACCAGATGATTATGGTATTGTCATTAACGCTACACTTGGACGAGCGGATCTTGCCATGGCTCAGAATGACCTCCCGAAAGCAGAGGGCTTTTACCTAAAAACCCTCCGACTTAGCCAACAGGAACCCAGCCGCTGGATAGAGGTGCAGGTGCTGAATTCCCTTGCGGAACTGGAATGGTTGAGAGGCAATGCCAAGCAGGCTAAAACCTATGTCAAACTAGCTCATGACAAGGCTGAGGACTTAGAAGTTCTCGATTTGCTCGCCGAAAATTATGAGATACAGGCCAAGATAGCTGAAGCTGAGGGGCGCTTTGCAGATGCGCTGACTTTTTTTAAAAAACAGCTTTCCCATAAAGAAAAATTCAAAGCGTCGAGTGCTGGCTTCAATGTGCAGAGCCATTATCTCCAACAAGAAAAAGAACAACTGACCTTGGAGAAGAAAAACAGTGTACTGGATTTGCAACTTAAAAAGGCACAACTTCGATATTCCATCATTATCATTTTTCTGTTTGTGCTGTTAGCTTCAGGCCTTACATTAGGTCTGTACAAATACAGAAGAAGTAAGCTAAAACTGGTTTCACAAAATCTGCTTATCCAGCAACAATCTCAACAACTCAAGAACCTCGACTTCGCCAAGTCCCGCTTCTTCGCTAACATAAGCCATGAGCTGCGCACCCCGCTCTCGCTGATGCTCGGCCCCGTCAAAACGCTGCTCAAGGAAAACCAACTCACCGAAAAGCAAGCACGGTTGCTGAAAGTGGCGAATCGAAATGGTAAGCAATTGAACCATTTGGTCAATGAAATCCTCGACCTGCGGAAGCTGGAGATGGGGAAAATGACCGTGAACCTGGAACCGACTGCCCTTGCTTCTTTTTTCCGCAATTATATTAACCAGTTCGAGTCATTGGCCGATCGCAAACAAATTGATTTTTCGTTGGAAATGGCGGTAGAAGAAAAGACGGTGGCCAATATCGACCGGGAGAAATGCCGCCAGCTCTTGTACAACCTGCTATCCAATGCCTTCAAGTTCGCCCCAACAGGGGGAAAGATTAATGTGAAACTGGAAATTAAAAAAACTGCCAAATCCTCAATTCCCCAATTCCTCAATTCCCCAATTCCCCAAATCCCCAATTCCCCAAATCCCCAACTCCAACTATCCGTCGCCGACTCCGGCCCTGGCATCCATCCCGATGACCTGCCCCATGTCTTCGACCGCTTTTTCCAGACCAGCCGGCCGGGCAAACCCGC
>JAHEAS010000045.1 GCA_024642645.1 Saprospirales bacterium
GGTGGCATTGGCAGCGGTTCTTAAGGAAAAAGCAGCACTCGAAGGCAAGCGGGTCGGCATCATACTCTCCGGTGGGAACGTGGATTTGAAGGCTTTGGGAGTTTTTTTTGGTTAGTCAGTGTGCCGACATCACGGTGTTTTTTCGGTTAAATTTGTTGACAGAAACGCCCACATTGGTTTTTGAGGCGTTTTGGATAAAAAACTAACATGCGATTATTTCAATTGATATTGCTCGCTTCCTTGCTCAGCCTTTTTGCTTGCAAAAAAAGCGAAGATATCCCTACGCCTGATACCGTCATGGTCAAGTTCGAAAACAAGACTGGTTCAGACATTACTGGGCTTTCCGTCAGCCGAGCGGAGGTTGGCGACTTGAAAAAGGGTGAAAAAAGCGACTATTTTCCTTTCGAGACATTTGGCCAGCAGTTCGGCTATGCGTTGGTGGAGGCCGTTGGCACGATTGGCGGGAAGAAATATTTCACGGGTGCAGCCTGTCAGGGCATTTGTGGTACCTCCTCAGCGCCGCATGGTACTTGGCTGGAGCCGGACTATTACAAAGTCGGCATTTACATCGCCCAAAACGAACCCAATGCGATGGAATTCAAACTGTTAGACTAACCACTTTTCGAAAATCCTTTCATGTCGCAAATCCACACAGACACCACCAGCCTCAACAAGTACATCAGCGACACGGGCTTCTGCTCCCGCAGGGAAGCCGACAAACTCATCAAAGACCGACGGGTGACCATCAACGGGGAAGTGGCTATTTTGGGGAATCGGGTAGGTGAAAACGACATCGTACTCATCAATGGAAAGCCACTTAACACAAAAGAAGCCCCCATATATCTCGCCTTCCATAAGCCAGTTGGCATCACCTGCACGACGGAAACACATATCAAAGGCAATATCATCAGCTTCATCAATCACCCAAAGCGGATTTTCCCCATCGGGCGGCTGGATAAGCCTTCGGAAGGCCTGATTTTCCTCACCAATGACGGCGATATCGTCAACAAAATACTTCGGGCTGGCAACAACCACGAGAAGGAATATTGGGTGAAAGTGGACAAGCCCATCACCGACGATTTTATTCGAAAAATGGCCAGCGGCGTGCCGGTTTTGGACACTGTGACGAAGAAATGTTATGTCGAAAAAACAGACAAGTTCGGCTTTCGCATCATCCTCACCCAGGGCCTGAACCGCCAGATTCGGCGCATGTGTGAGTATTTTGGCTATGAGGTCACCAAATTGAAACGCACCCGAATTATGAATGTGAAACTGGACAATATCCCCGTCGGGAAATGGCGCTACTTGACCGATGCCGAAATGGCTGCCATCGAGCGGATGGTGGCGGATTCGAGCAAGACGATGGAAGCGTCGATTCCCTCCAATAATGATGGAGATTTTGAATAATATGGCTTTCTAATTTTTTTCCAAATCATACATCACCTTGCCTCCCACCATCGTCATTTGCACCTGAGTAGCTAGAATATCTTCATCAGAGCAGTTCATCAGGTCATTGCTCAAAACCACGATGTCCGCTACCTTGCCGGGTGCAAGCGTCCCTTTCCATTCGTCCTCAAAAGCAGCGTAGGCGTTAGAAAGCGTGTAGCTTTTAATGGCCTGTGCCCGTGTCATTTTTTGTTCGGGAAAAAGTTCGAGACCAGTGTCAGAGGCTTGATGCCGCTTACGGGTCACACTGGCGTAGAAGCACTCAATTGGCGAGACATCCTCGACAGGAACATCTGTTCCATTACCAACGACTGCCCCAGCCTTGAGCAGACTCTGCCAAGGATAAGCGCCGGTCCTTGCACGTTCTTCACCCAGTCTTTTCACCACAAACGGTGCATCGCTCGTACAATGGACACCCTGCATGGCGGCAATCACCCCAAGTTTTGCGAAGCGAGGAATATCCTGCGGGTCAATGTGTTGGGCATGTTCGCTGCGCCAACGGAGGTCGTTGAGGGGCTTGCCGCCGGACTTCGTGATTTCCTCCATCAGGTTCAGCAGCTCCCTGTTGGCCCGGTCGCCGATGGTGTGCACGCAAAGCTGCATTTTTTTGTCAAAAGCCAGCTTAGCAATGGCCTTCACCTCTTCGATGGTCGTGGTGTTTTGTCCTTCAAAACCGGGCTTGTCGTTGTAAGGAGTGAGCAGCCAAGCACCGTAGGAGCCAAGCGCCCCGTCCAGTTCGGTCTTGATGGCACGGCAGGTGAAGTGGCGGTTGCCGACGTCAATCATAGGGAACCCATCGAGGTGGCCAGTCAATTCTTCGGAGGAGTGGCGGACCATGGCCCAAAGGCGCAAGCGCAATTTGCCTTCCTCCGCCATTTTTTTGTAGCCTTCGATTTCGTCAAAGTGGGAGCCAGCGTCCTGGAAACTGGTCACGCCATGTTTTAGGCATTCCTCCTGAGCCAGTTCGATGCCCTGGTACCATCGTTCTAGTTGTGCCGCTGGCGGAAGGGTGGCCAAGTATTCTTGGTGTACCTTCGTAATAGCCGACTTGGCCCGCTCCTCAAACACGCCGATGGCTTCCCCAGAAGGGTCACGAACAATGTGGCCGCCTACTGGGTCGGGGGTTTCTTTAGAGATGCTGGCAGCATCCATGGCAGACTTGTTGGCGATGAGCGCATGGCCACTAGCATGCCACAGTACGACAGGGTTGTTGGGTGAGACCTCACTTAGGTGATCGTGGTAGGGGTAGCCTTGTACGTGTTTTTCCAGTGCCTCATTCCATTTCTCCTGGTGCCAGCCTCGGCCTACAATCCACTCGCCAGGCTTGGCTTTTTTGGCGGCTTCGCCAACAGTGGCCACGATTTCGTCCCAATTCTTTGACTTCAAAAAATTAAGGTCAATGAGGCTGTAGCCCATGCCACTAAAATGACCATGCCCTTCGATAAACCCGGGCATAGTGAACTGTCCGTTCAGGTCAATCACTTCGGTTTTTTCTCCATTGAGTTCCGCCATGTCGTCGTTGGTGCCAATTCTTAGGATAAGCCCATCCTTGATGGCAATGGCCTGTGCGGTTGGATTGGCCGGATCAACGGTATAAACATTTCCGTTTAGCAGGATGGTGTCGGCTTCCTGTTTGCTATTTTGGCAGGAGAAAAGTGCAATAAAAATTAGCAGGAATAGTGGCTTGTTCATAATAAGATTTGGTTGAAGTTGCTGTTTTAATGTGCTAAAGTTACAGCGAACTTGGTGGATGACATGGACAAATATTAAAATTGTGCGGTGTCTTTTTGAAACCAAATCAAAACAGGCGAGTATTAGAGGCTAGTTTGTAAAAATTCCAATCCGCAATGCCGATACAACCAATGAGTATTTGCGGGAGATTCCCCAACAGTTTTGAACAAAATTATTTTTGGTAAAAGTTGAAAAATAATGGGTTAAAAGCCCTACATTTGCGCTCGCTTTTCGAGAACCCTCCTTTTTGGTGGGAGTAAATTGGTCAAATTCGTCTGGAATAATGCGTTTTTTCACCTTTTGAAGCAATGAAAAGCATAGTAAATACAAAGCATTTATGCCAACCATCAATCAATTAATCCGTAAAGGAAGAAAGAAAGTTGTGGTCGCCAGCAAGTCACGTGCATTGGGCTCATGCCCTCAGCGTCGTGGTGTTTGCACAAGGGTTTACACGACTACACCAAAGAAGCCGAACTCAGCGCTTCGTAAAGTTGCCAAGGTACGTCTGACGAATCAGATTGAAATCATTGCCTATATTCCAGGAGAGGGTCACAACCTTCAAGAGCACTCCATCGTGCTCGTCCGTGGTGGCAGGGTAAAGGACCTTCCTGGTGTGCGTTACACCATCGTTCGTGGCGCACTTGACACCGCAGGTGTAAACAACCGGAAGAAGAGCCGAAGCCAGTATGGCACTAAGCGTCCGAAACCGGGCCAAGCGGCAGCGCCGACTAAAGGCAAGAAGTAGTGCTTGCAGTTTGGCAATTGACAGTTTGAAGTTGTAGGCAGCTTTTAAATTAAGAACCTATAGACTTTACAAGGGGTCATTGCTGGATTTAGAAAAAAGATTTCCTAATTTATAATAGTTTACTCAAAATGAGGAAGCATAAACCGAAACCAAGATTATTGTTGCCGGATCCTCGGTACAGCGATACAGTGGTTACGCAATTCGTGAACAACATGATGATGTCGGGCAAAAAGTCCACAGCATTCATGCTATTTTATAATGCGATGGACTTGGTGGCCGATCGCCTTAAGCAAGACGAGCACCAGATTTTCAAAAAAGCACTAAATAATGCCATGCCACAAGTGGAGGTAAAGGCCCGCCGTGTTGGTGGTGCTACTTTCCAGATTCCACAGGAAATCCGTGCAAAGCGCAAGGTTTCCATCGGCATGAAGTGGTTAATACGTTTCGCTCGTGAGCGCAGCGGTAAAGGTTTCGCCGAAAAACTTGCAGCAGAGATAATAGCAGCAAGCAAGGGCGAAGGTGCTGCCGTAAAACGTAAGGAAGACATGCACCGCATGGCTGAAGCCAACCGTGCATTTGCTCACTTCCGCACTTAATATTTGCAACCCATTGAATAGTTTGGGCGTACTTATTATCCTGTGAAAAGCTGAACCGTCGAAACGTCGATAATCGATGTTGGGTGGGAATTTTTGCAAATAGTTTACGCCTTCATTTTTGTAAACCCCTAACAGGGATTAAGTCATGAGAGATCTCAAATTTACCCGAAACATCGGGATTGCAGCGCATATTGATGCCGGTAAAACAACAACTACCGAGCGAGTACTATATTACACCGGTATGACCCACAAAATTGGTGAGGTTCACGATGGTGCAGCTACCATGGATTGGATGGAGCAGGAGCAAGAGCGTGGTATCACCATTACCTCAGCTGCTACCAAGACGGAATGGAAATGGGGTGGAAACACCTACACCGTTAACATCATAGACACTCCTGGTCACGTGGACTTTACCGTTGAGGTGGAGCGTTCACTGCGTGTACTTGACGGTGCTGTTGCATTGTTTTGCGCTGTATCAGGTGTTGAGCCACAGTCTGAGACGGTTTGGCGCCAGATGGATCGCTACAAAGTGCCACGTATTGGCTTTGTCAACAAAATGGACCGTAGTGGTGCCGATTTCTTCAACGTCGTTAATGATGTGAAGACTAAGCTCGGCGCTCGTGCCGTGCCGCTTCAGGTGCCAATTGGGGCTGAAGAGACTTTCAAAGGCGTTGTTGACCTTATTTCTAATGAAGCACGGGTTTGGAACGAAGATGACCAAGGTATGACATACCAGGTAATTCCTATTCCAGGAGACTTGGTAGAAACGGTTGCAGAATACCGTTTGAAGATGTTGGAAGCTGCTGCTGAGTATGATGACAATTTGATGGAGAAGTATTTTGAAGACCCAAATTCCATCACGATTGATGAAATCCGTGCGGCACTCCGCAAGGCTATCATTGACATGAGCATCACGCCAATACTCTGTGGTTCAGCATTCAAGAACAAAGGTGTACAGGCGATGCTTGATGCTGTTTGTACTTACTTGCCTTCACCTGCTGACGTTGATGCCATCATTGGTGTTAACCCAAATACGGAGCAGGAAGAGAGCCGCAAGCCAATATCTTCTGAGCCTTTCTCAGCACTTGCATTCAAGATAGCAACAGACCCCTACGTAGGTCGACTATGTTTTATTCGTGTGTACTCTGGTGCGTTGAACGCTGGTGATTCAGTACTCAACACCCGTTCTGATAAAAAAGAGCGTATTTCAAGATTGTACCAAATGCACGCAAACAAGCAAAACCCGATTGACAAGGTTGAAGCTGGTGATATTGCAGCGGCTGTTGGTTTCAAGGATCTTCGCACAGGTGATACGCTTTGTGATGAGAAACATCCTATCATTCTGGAAAGCATGAAATTTCCAGACCCTGTAATCGGTGTTGCTGTTGAACCTAAGTCTCAGAAGGACATGGATAAACTTGGTCTCGCTTTGGCGAAACTGGCCGAAGAAGATCCAACCTTCAAGGTTAAGTTTGACCAAGACACTAACCAGACTATTATCAGTGGCATGGGTGAACTCCACTTGGAGATCATCGTTGATCGCCTCCGCAGGGAGTTTAAAGTAGAATGCAACCAAGGGCAACCACAAGTTAACTACAAAGAATGTTTGACTAAGAGTGTCAAGCATAGGGAGCGTTTGAAAAAGCAATCAGGTGGTTCTGGTCTTTTTGCTGATATGGAGTTTGAACTTGGGCCAGCAGATGAGGAATTCTTGGAATCAGATGATTTCAAGAGTGGCAAAACGAGGCTGCAATTTGAATGGGGTATTGTTGGTGGTGCCATCGACAAGAACTATCAAAAGCCAATCCGTGATGGATTCAATGCCATGATGGACAATGGCATCTTGGCTGGCTACAATATTGAAAGTATGAAGGTGCGGGTTAGTGACGGTTCCATGCACGCTGTGGACTCGAAACCAATCGCATTCGAGCTTTGTGCTAAAGAAGGCTTCAGAGAGGCGGCACCTAAGTGCCAACCTGTTATTCAGGAGCCAATCATGAAGTTAGAGGTTGTAACACCTGACGAGTACACAGGTCCAGTAATTGGTGACTTGAACCGTCGTCGTGGTTTGCCGAAAGGCCAGGAGCCACGCACCGGTGGCGCTATAGCTATCCAAGCAGAAGTGCCACTTTCTGAGATGTTTGGCTATGTAACACAGTTGCGTACCATCACTTCAGGACGTGCAAGTTCAACGATGGAATTCTCGCATTACCAAGATGCGCCAAAAAATATTGCACAAGATGTAATAGAAAAAGCAAAAGGCTTGGTAAAAGCATAAATGTTCTTATCTTTGCCCGCTCTTAGGAAAAAGCCCTTAGAGCGGGCAAATTTTTCCTAAAGTGTTTTTCAATTTTTAACAAGGCATGAATCAAAAAATTAGAATCAAACTCCGTTCCTACGACCACAATTTGGTGGACAAATCAACGGAGAAGATCGTGAAAACGGTTCGCTCAAGTGGCGCTGTTGTAACTGGTCCGATTCCGCTGCCCACGAAGAAAGAGATTTTTACCGTCCTGCGCTCGCCGCACGTCAACAAGAAATCTCGTGAGCAGTTCCAGCTACGCACCCACAAGCGACTGATAGAGATTTATACTCCTACCCAGAAGACAGTCGATGCGTTATCCAAACTGGAACTTCCGAGTGGAGTGGATATTCAGGTAAAGTTGACGTAATTCCGCCAATTAATAAGCGAAGGCAACCTCGTGTTGCCAAGTTAACATCTTCAGCTAATTTTATTCCTACTGCTTTGCGGCAATAGGTATGCTTTGCTGAAAATATTTGTCAATAACTTGTTTTCTGAGCGTAGTGAGTTGGTTCTCAATGAATTAACTCAATACATCAGTAGGCAAATCATAAAAACTTCTGCCCGATGAATGGCATAATCGGAAAGAAAATAGGCATGACCAGCATTTTCGATGCAGCTGGTAAAAACATCGCCTGTACAGTAATAGAAGCAGGACCTTGTGTGGTTACACAAGTGAAGTCCGAGGACAGCGACGGTTACACGGCGCTACAATTGGGTTTTGGTGAAGCCAAGGTTAAAAACACAACGAAACCTATGATGGGGCACTTCGACAAAGCGAAGACTGCACCAAAGCAGAAGTTGGTTGAGTTTCGTGACTTTGATGCTGTATCCAAGACACTTGGTGATGTGGTTCGTGTCGAAGAGCTTTTTAACGAAGGCGATTCGGTGAACGCTTCTGGCGTAACGAAGGGCAAAGGCTTTCAGGGTGTTGTTCGCCGTCACGGCTTCAGTGGTGTGGGCGACAGTACACACGGTCAGCACAACAGGCTTCGAGCTCCTGGTTCCATCGGTGCATCATCCTTCCCATCAAGGGTATTCAAAGGAATGAGGATGGCTGGGCACATGGGCACCGACAACGTGAAGGTCAAAAACCTGAAAGTTGTAAAGGTGTTTGCAGAGAAGAACCTCATCCTTGTAAAAGGTGCTATTCCAGGCCACAACGGTTCATTCGTTGTCCTCGAAAAGAAACAACAGTAATCGGCCTGCGAAGGTTATTTCCTAAAAGTAATTAATGACTTCATAGTTATGAAACTCGAAGTTTTCAATATCAAAGGCGAAAAAACTGGTAAAACAGTGGAACTGCCAGATTCAGTTTTCGGTGCACAACCGAACGAACATGCCGTATGGCTAGCCGTGAAGGCCTATTTGGCCAATCAGCGTCAAGGTACGCACAAGTCAAAAGAGCGTAGCGAAATGTCTGGTTCCACTCGTAAATTGCACAAGCAGAAAGGCACTGGTGGTGCTCGTAAGGGTGACATTAATAGCCCACTTTTGAGAGGTGGTGGACGGGTTTTTGGACCAAAACCACGTGACTATAGCCAAAAGCTGAACAAAAAAGTAAAGCGCTTGGCACGTTTGTCTGCACTTTCATCTAAGGCAAGCAATGGTCAAATCATTGTACTCGAAGATTTCTCCTTCGATGCTCCAAAGACCTCGGCTTATCTCACCATGCTCAAATCGTTAAACTTGGATGGTAAAAAATCCTTGTTGGTGACGAATGACTATGAGAAGAACGTGTACTTGTCGAGCCGCAACATTCAAAAAGCAGGAGTGTCAAGAGCACAAGACCTGAACACTTACGAAATCCTTCACAGCAATACTTTGATTTTGTCGGAAGGTTCAATCGGAAAAATTGTCGAAAGCCTTTGAATTGGTAGTACTGGAGCAATTCAGTAGGTATCATTCAACATAGAATCTAAAAGAAATGGCAAAGCGAATTTTAATTAAGCCTATCATCACAGAAAAAGCAGATATCCTTTCTGAAAAGCGGGGGCAATACTCCTTTGTGGTGAACAAGGATGCCAATAAGATTGAAATCAAGAAAGCGGTAGCCGACCTCTACAACGTAGAAGTTGAGTCCGTGAACACTTTGATTATGCCGTCCAAAACCAAAAACCGCAACTCACGCCGTGGAGCAATCCGTGGAAGGGTGGCCAGCTTCAAAAAAGCGGTGGTTACTTTGGCAGAAGGCGAAACAATCAATTTCTTCGGTGAAGTATAAAAAGTGATGCACTTAGTGTGGTTGGCTTTGATAAAAGCACAGTGACACAAGTAATTTACCAACAGATTTAGAAAATGGCACTGAAAAAATACAATCCGATAACGCCGGGCACTCGATTTAAAATCGGCGTTTCAAAAGCGGACATCACAACAGATACGCCCGAGCGTAGCCTTATGGCTCCGATGAGTAAGAAGGGCGGTCGCAACCGGACCGGTAAAATGACCATGCGCCAGATAGGTGGTGGACACAAACGCCGCTACCGTATCATTGACTTCAAGCGTGATAAGGATGGCGTTCCTGGACTGGTTAAAACCATCGAGTACGATCCAAACCGTTCTGCTTACATCGCATTGATTTCGTATGCTGATGGGGAGAAGCGTTACATCCTCGCTCCACACGGGATGAAAGTTGGCGACCAGATAATGTCTGGTTCAAAAGCTGCTCCAAATACAGGAAACTGTCTTTTTTTGAAAGATATACCACTTGGTACACAAATTCACGCAGTTGAGTTGACACCAGGTAGGGGCGCAGCGCTTGTAAGGTCTGCTGGAACTTCCGCAACAATGATGGGTCGTGAAGACCGCTATGCTGTAGTTAAATTGCCTTCTGGTGAAACCCGCAGGATTCTTATTACTTGTAGGGCTACAATGGGTACATGCTCAAATCCTGACCACGGTCTCATTACCTTGGGAAAAGCTGGAGCAAAACGTTGGGCAGGCAGACGACCAAGAGTACGTGGTGTGGCGATGAACCCTGTCGATCACCCAATGGGTGGTGGCGAGGGTCGTGCATCAGGTGGACACCCACGCTCACGTACGGGTAAATTCGCCAAAGGTGCTAAGACTCGTAACAAGAACAAGCACTCTACTCAATTGATAATTTCAAGAAGAAAAACAACTAACTAAATAGAGTAGGGTGCGAAAGGGAAGTCTAACTTCTTGAGTACCATTACTTTAAAAATATAGAGAAATGCCTCGTTCTATTAAAAAAGGACCTTACGTTCATCACAAACTGATGAAAAAAGTAGATGCGGCAAAGGGCGCAACTCGCAAGCAAGTAATCAAAACTTGGTCTCGTGCTTCGATGATAATCCCTGATATGGTAGGTGAGACGATTGCTGTACACAATGGCAAGAACTTTATTCCAGTGTTTGTTACCGAACCTATGGTAGGGCACAAGCTGGGTGAGTTTTCTCCAACCCGTAACTTCCGTGGCCATGCTGGTCACCGTAAGGGTTAATGAACGGAATGGTTGATACTATCGCCATTAATTTTTGAGACTGATAACAGTACAATTAATAGAAAATGGAAGCAGTAGCCAAAATAAAGAATTGCCCAATGTCTCCCCGCAAAATGCGGTTGGTAGTCAACAACATTCGGGGTAAAAAGGTAGGCGAAGCACTGAGCATCCTTCGGTATACGAAGAACGAAGCAGGCTCTTGGCTGGAAAAATTGTTACTTTCAGCAATTGCCAACTGGGAATACAAACTGGATGGTGCTGAAAGTGCAGACGATTACAACCTCATCGTCAAAACGGTGTTTGTTGACGAAGCTGCAATGCTGAAACGTTTCCGCCCGGCCACGCATGGTCGTGCCGCACGAATTCACAAGCGCCGCAACCACGTTACGCTAATAGTGGAAAACAAAGTTCCACTAGAGCGTGACCTCGCCCCGGTAGAGGAGGCAAAAGGTTAAATTGAAACTCAGAATCATTAATATCTTAGTATAATGGGTCAAAAGACTAATCCGATTGGAAATCGCTTAGGCATCATCAGAGGTTGGGACTCCAACTGGTATGCCGACAAAGACTACGCTGAGAAAGTAGTAGAAGACGAGAAAATTCGCATCTATCTCAAAGCCCGTATAGCTAAAGGCGGTATCGCACGAGTGATTATTGAGCGTGCACTTAAGCGCATCACGGTTACTATCCACACCTCACGTCCAGGTATTGTAATCGGAAAAGGGGGCCAAGAAGTAGATAAGATTCGGGAGGAACTTCGCAAGTTGACCGGCAAAGAAGTCCAGATCAACATTGTAGAAATCCGTAAGCCTGAATTGGATGCCTCCATAGTAGGAGAATCTATAGCAAAGCAAATCGAGGCACGTATTAACTACCGCCGTGCTATCAAGATGGCCATTCAGTCTACCATCCGTGCAGGTGCAGAAGGAATTAAAGTCCGCATCTCAGGTCGTTTGGCTGGTTCAGAGATGGCACGTACAGAAGAATACAAAGATGGCCGTACGCCACTCCACACTTTCCGTACCGATATTGACTATATCTTGAGCGAAGCTCAAACAGTTTATGGTAAAATTGGTATTAAGGTCTGGATTTGCAAAGGTGAAGTTTACGGTAAGCGCGACCTTTCACCAAATGCGGGAATGCAAAAGAAAGAACGCGTAGGTGGTGAAGGTGGTGACCGCCGAGATGGACGCCGAGATGGACGCCGTGATGGTGGTGGTCGTCGTGGAGAAGGCGGCGGAAGAAGAGGAGAAGGCGGCGGCGGTGGCCGGAGAAGGTGATTTTTTTGATAAAAATGTAAACTAAGATTCAAATAA
>JAHEAS010000615.1 GCA_024642645.1 Saprospirales bacterium
CGGAGAATGTACTTCCAGGACAGCGGCTACGTACCAACGATTGCAACTGCCCCACTTTGGAAACGTCCACCAGCGGCACACCACTTCCTTATGACAAAGAAACGGAAGTAGTGACCAACAAAGATGGCACTGCCGTATCAAAAGTCGTAAACAATCAAGATGTGTATTACCGTCCAATTAGTGTCCACGTCGTGAAAGGCAGCGATACCGTTTACAGCATTGCAAAGCAGTATAATACAACGGTAGAGCGAATTTTGGAATTGAACGGTATGACCAAAAACGATAAATTGACGACAGACCAGCGTATTTATGTTCAATAAAAACAGCAGAAACAAACTGGCAACAACCAGCAAAACAGAAAATTCCGGCCTCCCAGCCGGAATTTTTTTTTGACTAAAAACAGATGTCACAACCAATGGACTTTGACCAAACCTACTGGCAGCGCCGATACCTCGAATCGAATACCCCTTGGGATATTGGTTATGCCTCCCCACCGCTAAAAGGCTATATTGACACTTTGAAAGACCAGAATATGAGAATTTTGGTTCCGGGAGCAGGCCGTGCATACGAGGCTATTTACCTCCACCGAAAGGGATTTAAGCAGGTATTTGTTTGTGATTGGGCGGACAAAGCATTTGACTTCCTGAGGGTTGAAGCACCTGATTTTCCTGAACAAAACCTGATTTGCGGGGATTTTTTTGAACTAAACGGCGTGTTTGACTTAATCTTAGAACAAACTTTTTTCTGCGCCATAAGCCCTTCATTGCGAGAGCAGTATGTATCAAAAGCTGCAAGTTTACTTCGCCCGCAAGGCAGTTTGGCAGGATTACTGTTTGCCAACCCCTTCGAAAAAGAAGGGCCACCGTTTGGTGGCACTGAAAATGAGTACCGAAAGCTTTTTACCCCCACTTTTGAGGTTTTTTGTTTGGAGATGGCAAAAAATTCTATTCTGCCAAGGAGTCAAAATGAGTTGTTCTTCCAATTAATCAAAAAGTAATTCCCAGGTTAACTAATCATAAGTATTGAATTTCTGGTTAGTCCAAACTTTTCATACGTCAAATTATACCAGAATGGAATGTAACTCTATATTTGCCCCCGCTTAGACATTAGGAGAAAAACGAGAAAGAAAACTACCGACCCACCGTATCCAACAAAATTATACCCCAACTATTAATTGAGAGGCTCATTTTTTTCAATTTCCCTGCTTACTGGAAGCTACGAAACAAACCTTATTTTTCATGCAAGTGAAAAATTAAGGGATTTGTTTTCAATCATCGTAGCACCATTTTTTTTAACTAAAAAAGTTCAAAGTGGAGTACAAGAAATCGGGTAGTAAGATGAAGTATGGTATTTTGGGTTTGCGAAATAAGAAAAAAAGTCTTGTAAAACTCGGAACAGCAATCGGCATGGCTGCTGCTTTATTTTACCCAACAGTAAACAACAACAACAATTCAATGGGTGCTTCAATGGTGCCTTTGGAAGTTCGGCTTGAGGGAGAAATTGGTTCATTTCCAATCATTATCCCTACTATCAAGTACGGTTTTGCCATTGACACTTTTCAAATCGAAGAAGGTAAAATCCAGAAAAACCAAACCTTGGGCGCTTTGCTCTCTGGTATGGGCATGGATTTGCTTTCGATTGAGACTTTGGTCAAGAACTCAAAAGACGTTTTCAACATCAACCGAAACTTCCGTGCTGGAAAGGATTACACGATTCTGCTTGACAGAAATACTGGTAAACCAAAGCACCTGATACTTGAGCCTAGCGTCTTTGAATACATCGTATTCAACCTTCAAGACGAACTCAATGTGCAAAAGGTAGAGCGAGAAGTAGATACTCAATTGAAAGCCGTAAAAGGTGAAATAGCCAGTACACTTTGGGCAGCTTTGTCTGAAAATAATGTGGATTCAGAAGCTGCTGCCAAAATGGAGGACGCCCTTGAATGCTATGTGGACTTTAGCCATACCAAGGAGGGCGATAAGTTTAAATTGCTCTTTGAAGAGCGGAAAATCAACGGAAAATCGGTTGGTTCAGGACAGCTTTACGCAGTCAACTATCAAAGAGACGGCAAGGATTACTACGCCTTTTGGTTTGACGATGGCGTAACTAAGGGATTCTACGACGTGGAAGGCACTTCGGCCAAAAAAGGCTTTCTTAAGTCACCGCTAAAGTATTCTCGAATTTCCTCGAAATTCAATCCAAGGCGTTTTCACCCAATATTAAAAACGGTCAGGCCACACCTTGGTACTGATTATGCTGCTCCGACAGGCACACCTATCTATTCCGTTGGAGAAGGTGTTGTGGAAGAAGTGGCTTATACAAAAGGAAATGGGAAGTTTGTCAAAATCAGGCATGATAAAATGTATCAAACCCAGTATCTGCACATGTCACGGTACGCCAAGGGTATCCGTCGTGGCACGAAAGTGGCCCAAGGACAAGTGATTGGATATGTAGGAAGTACTGGGTTAGCTACTGGCCCACACGTTTGTTTTCGCTTTTGGAAAAATGGGAAACAGGTCAACCACTTACGTGAAAAATTGCCCCAGTCAAAAAAGATGGCTAAGGATAAAATTGAAGAATTTTATAAGCTACGGGACAATTACCTGATGATGATGGAAAAGGAAGGCCTGATTAACGACAGTAAATTCCAACACCATATTGGGAGTTCAAATGAAGAAATTGGTGGAGCTGCACCATAAGATAATTCAATCTAGCAAGCAAAAGACTACTTTTAATGCACCTAGGCCGCAGTAACCCTGCGGCCTTTTTTGTTACCATTTTAGGTCTTTCATAATTCCATCAACTCGCCTGCTAACCTCCTCATCCTGTACCAGTTCCGGGGCATGGTGAGGCTTTTTTCGAGCATCAAAAACCAATCCGCCACGGCATCCCCAATGCTTTTTCTCAACAAAGGAGTCAATACCATGCACGTCGTGCGAAGGATTTACCCGCGTAAAAGCCACCCAAAGGAAATTGTTAAGCGTAGCAGCTGTGAACTTAGCATCATCCACCAGCAAAATCATTGGTACATGTTGTTCGAAATATTCCCCAAAAGACGCCATGTCTTTTGTAAATAGCTGTATATCAGTCTCTCCCGAATAC
>JAHEAS010000616.1 GCA_024642645.1 Saprospirales bacterium
GTGGTGCTTCTTTGCCCTATGCCACTATCAGTCTTTTTTCAGCAGCAGATAGCCTGCTCGTGGACGGCACTATCACCGACGAATCGGGAAGTTTCTCATTGGACACAAAACAGGGCAGTTATTTTATCAAAGCTGAATTCCTGGCCTATGAGCCTTTCTTTATTGAAAAAATATTGGTTAAGAATGCGCCCATCGAACTTGGCACTATCAAATTGGCAGCTTCTTCTACCACCCTCCAAGAAATAGTAGTACAGGCGGAAAAAAGTACCATGCAGATGTCACTTGACAAGCGGATTTTCAATGTGGGAAAAGACTTAGGAAACGCTGGAGGCAATGCAGCCGAACTGCTGTCCAACATCCCATCCGTGCAGGTGGACGTGGAGGGAAACGTTAGCCTCCGAGGCAGCGGCAATGTGCGCATCCTGATTGATGGAAAGCCGTCAGGTCTTGTCAGTTTCAATGGTGCGGCGGGTTTGCAGCAGTTGCAGGGCAGCCTCATCGAACGTGTCGAAATTATCACCAACCCGAGTGCCCGCTACGAAGCCGAAGGGGTGGGTGGCATCATCAACATCATTTTGAAAAAAGAGCGACGAAATGGATTCAACGGCTCGGTTGACCTCATCACCGGGATTCCTGCTAATTACGGCGTGGCACTTAACCTCAATTATCGACATGACCGGTTTAATTTTTTCGTCAATTATGGCGTTTCGTACCGGAAATCGCCCGGTGGTGGGTCGCTTTACCAGCGTTATATTTCCGGGGATACAACCTTTTTTTATCGTCAAAAAAGCAATCGAGACCGGGAAGAATACGGCCAAAATGCAAGAGCTGGCCTAGATTATTACTTTAACGCCAGCAGTATTCTCACGGCATCCTATACTTTGAGCCGCTCGATTAGTAATCGGACGATGAACATTGACTACAAGAACTTTGCATTCACGGAAGATAACCTTACGGACATTTACACCCGAACGCAGGTGGAAAAAGAAGTTGAACCAAACTCTGAGTATTCTTTGAATTTCAAAAAGACTTTTGATAACAATGGACACGAATTCACGGCAGAAGCCAGGGTACTCGACTATTGGGAAGACAGCGACCAGGATTTTACGGAAAAGTATTTCCTGCCAGATGGCTCGCCCAGTGGCCAGATTGATTTGCTCCAGAATTCCTATAATTATGAAAAGGAACGTCAGTACCTTTTTCAGGCAGATTATGTGCATCCTATTTCAAAAGAAGGCAAAATCGAGGGTGGTTTGCGAAGTTCTTTGCGTGAATTGAGCAACGATTACGAAGTAACACAATTCAATGATGGCGATTGGGAGAGCCTACCAGGCTTGAAAAATAATTTTATTTACAACGAAAATATCTATGCCGCCTATGGCATTTTTGGGGATAAAAAAGGCAAGTTCTCCTACCAGTTCGGACTAAGGGTGGAGTTGACAGATTTGAAAACGGAACTGCTGGAAACCAATGAAGCAAACGCTCGGGATTATAAAAACCTGTTCCCAAGTGCGCATTTGACATACGATCTTCCCAACGACAATGCCGTACAAGTGAGCTACAGCCGCCGGGTTCGCCGTCCTCGCTACCGTGACCTCAGTCCTTTTGTCACGTATTCCGACGACCGGAATTACTGGAGTGGGAATCCAGATTTGTCACCTGAATTCACGGACGCCTATGAAATGGGGCATATCAAATATTTTGAGCAAGGTTCGCTTAGTTCTTCCATGTACTACCGCCATACGACTGGTAAAATCGAGCGTATCCGCCGGGTGGATGCTGCAGGAAATGCGGCTACCCGACCAGAAAACCTGAGTACAGAAGATGCTTTCGGGTTGGAGTTCACTGCTGCCTATGACTTGACCAAATGGTGGAAAATTGACGGCAATTTCAATTTCTTCCGCTCAATTACCGATGGTGGCAACCTCGGAGCCAGCTTTCAGGCAGATGCTTACAACTGGTTCACCCGCTTCACTACCCGTTTCACTTTTTGGAAAAATACCGACCTCCAACTTCGTGGAAATTACGAAGCAAAGGAACAGACTACCCAAGGCTACCAAAAACCCAATTGGTTTCTCGACCTGGCCATGAGCCAGGATATTTTGAATAAAAATGCCACCTTGACCCTCAACGTCAGGGACTTGTTCAACACTCGCCGCCATCAGCATGTGTCAGAAGGCGCCACATTTTATACCGAAAGTGATTGGCAATGGCGCCGAAGGCAAGTAAACCTGACGTTTAGTTACCGGCTGCACCAGCAGAAAAAGAAAGGTGGTGACATGGGAGAAGGCGGGGATTTCTAATTGATAAAACACGATAATACGGACCAGCGCATCATCTTACTTTACAACAAATACACCCACAAACCGCTGGGATTAAGTAGGTGCATTACGAGTACGAAAGGTGGCAACCATGCTTTTCACAGCGACACTTAGGCGGCTAGGTACAATGAAGGAGCGCCGAAACTGACATGGAGCGAACCTTGGTATTTTTAAAAAACACCTTTGAGACAATTTTTTAATTTTTTTTCATAAGTGTTTCACTATCAACAACATGCATAGTAAAATTACCTTCTTGACGGCAATCTGCCTATTCGCCACGACAGCTATTTTTTCCCAAAATAAATATACTGAAACCACCAACGGCACCATTGTCACGGTACACAACCAAGGCGGGCAAACACTTGGCTATTCCTCAATGTCTGGTCTGCAAATCCTCACCGAGGACGGCTTCGCCTTCAAGGATTTCAACAGGAACGGAAGGTTGGACTCTTATGAAGATTGGCGATTGTCCTCCGAAAAGCGGGCCATTGACTTGGCTTCGCAAATGGGTGTCGAGCAAATTGCGGGGCTCATGCTCTACAGCCGCCACCAATCAATACCAGCGAGGGCGGGTGGCTATTTTGCCGGAACCTATAATGGTAAACCATTTGCCGAAGGCGAAACGAACCCTTCCGACCTGACCGACCAACAGATTGAATTTTTGATAAAAGACAACCTGCGTCACATACTCCTCACCACGGTGGCCTCACCGGAGGTTGCTGCGCAATGGAATAACAACATCCAAGCCTTGGCTGAGGGCATCGGCCTAGGCAT
>JAHEAS010000617.1 GCA_024642645.1 Saprospirales bacterium
CAATTCAAAATCCGTTAAAAACAAAATCCTGTTTGAGCGCAGCGAGTTTGATTTTGTTTAGGATTTTGAATTGATTTGGAGCGTTAAGAAAAAGGCCGGCTAGGATCCAACAGAAAGCTGAGTAACATCAGTTAATAATTCGGGGATAAGATAAAGCGTCTAGCCCTGTATCATTATTTCAGGACGGGACATTCAATTTTTTGTAGAAAAAGCGGACGCAGTCACAAGCTGCGTCGGCTTGCTTTTTGGGTGATTATGAAAAATAAGCAAGGAGGATTTCACTAAATTTGGCCCGAATAAATACCCAGTCAATGAAAAATGGAAATCCAGCCGCCCGCCAGCTCCGTGACCTGCCGCCCCGCAGCATCGGCCTTTTCACCAAAGCCACCGTGCTTTTCGGTGGCTTCATGCAGCAATTCGGTTGGATTTTCTTCGTGATGGGCAGTCTCTTTTCTTGGATTTTCATCCCCATGTCCAGCGTCAAATACTGGTTTGAATTTGGCAAAAAATGGGAAAAAGCGCCCGGCAAAATCGTCAGCGCCGAACCGACTAACTCTTCAGTGAACGAACAGACTGTTTACCAATATTTGCAATCATTCGAAGTAAATGGCCAGCGATATACGGGCAAGAGTTTCAGCGTTGGGCAGGACTACCAGGGCGGAGAGCAGGTAACCATCGAGTACGACGCCAAGAACCCCAGCGACTCGCACGTGGAAGGTGCTCGACGGGCAGCATTCCCAGCCTTTGTTTTATTCGTACTGATATTTCCGCTGGTGGGTTTAGGTTTTATTGTTTTTGCCATACGGCAAAATTTAAAAGCGATTAAACTATTGGAAATCGGCGAATTCACGAGGGGGACAATGTGCTCCAAGGAAGCCACCAACTCCTCCGTCAAAATCAACAACACCACCTACCCCGTTTTCAAATACAGCTTCGATTTCGAGGCTGGCGGGCACACCCACTCGGCCATTTGCAAGACGCACCAAGCCTGGCTCGTGGAGGACGAGGAGCGGGAAATCATCCTCTACGATAAGTACAATCCCGAATTCAACGTGGTATTCGATGCGACGGGGAACATGCCCGAAATCACAGAAGAGGGGATGCTGGCCAGGCCAGGAATTGGGAAGGTAGTCTATTTGCTGCTGCCGCTGATTGGTATTGGAATGAACCTGTTTTTCTTGTTTTTTCCACTCAATTTGATGAGTTAAAACTGACTAGCCAGCCGCTACCGTAACTGTATTTTCCCCCAACAAAAAACGCAACGCCGCTTCATTGAACCGCTGCCATTGCTCGATATTGCAGATATGCCCGCACTTCTCAATGACCACCAGCGTGGCTTTTTCCTGCTTCGCAACAAAGCGGCGGGCGGCTTTGAAGAACACATGGTCTTCGGCGCCCATCACCACGAGGCTGAGTTTTTTCATTTGGCGGTGGAAATATTCATCCAACACCTGAAAGAACTCGCCGTACAGCCCCACCCATTTCATGTACTCCGCTTGCGTCAGCCGCTTTGCTTGTTGGCGGTAGAGCCGCCGTGATTTTTCGTGGTTTTTCTTCGGTAAAATGATGAGCGAAAAAATGGCATAAATGTACTTGTACGGCAAGAGCAGGTTGAGCAATTCAGAAGCATTCACCAACACCCGCATCTTCAAAGTGGCTCGGAACACGCCGCCCGCCATCACCATCCGGTCAATCAGTTCGGGCCGTTTTTGGTCTAAGCGTTGGAGGATAGCACTGCCCAACGAGAGTGAGAGAAAATGTGCCTTTTCAATGCCGAGGTGGTCCACTACCTCAAGGATATCGTCACAAACGATGTCGAAATTATAACTGGCGAACGCCGGGTTCATGTCCTTCGAGAGGCCGTGGTCACGCAAGTCCAGAAGAAGGAGGTTGAAAAACGGCTTGAACGCCTCTGTTTGATAGCGCCAGGTGGCAATAGCACCACCTGCACCATGAACGAAAACCAGCCACGGGGCATCAATCGGCAGGCGGTGTGTTTGAAAATGGAGCATTTTGACTTAATTTGTGAAACAACACAACAAGGAGCGGCTAATAATGTTATCACCCCATGACAATGAATCGAGACAATCAACTGACAAGCCTGCGCCCCAACATCACAGCAAACATAGAAGAAAACCCCGAGAACAGCCCGGGGCATTTCCAGAATGCCACCTTGCGGCCCATTCTGAAGTTGCAAAATGAACTGCTGCTGCAAATGTTCAAGCATTATCTCCAAAAATCCAAAGGCAGCTTTTTCCAACTTTCTGCGCCCAAGCAATTGGAGTTCATCGCCAACAGTATTCGCAGTGACCTTCGCTTCCGCAACATGCTGACGGGCACTATTATCGGACATTTCACTGAAAAGGAATGGGAGGTTTTTGCGACGCAGGAGCAAGAAATAACCCGACGCATCGCTGATATGCTAATCAAGCGTTTTAGCGACCAGATTGACACCTTGCTCGCCTAACAACACCACTTCCCTTCTCGAAAAACCTTTCACTTAAGGTGGCTTTTCACCAATCAGCCCAAGCTATACCTATTTTTTTTGCGGAGCTAAAGTCTAATTTTTCAATAATTTTGAACAGTTATTCACTTCAACTTTTGTCAAATGAAAACTTGGATTTTCTGGATCGGCGCAGGTATTGACATTATCGGTTTGGGTATCATCATTTACATGATGCTTGACGACCATCTCAAAGACCGCCATGCCACGAACAATCCTACCGTCTTTGGCATAACTTTCGTTGCCACTGCCCTCGTCGTTGGCGCATTCATCTTGAAACATTTCGGAAAGACCTCGCTCGCAAATGTCCTGCTTTGGATACCCGCCACGCCACTTGGATTGTATGGCCTTTTCATCCTGCTATTCATCATCCTGAAGCCCGACATGAAATAGCTGCTAGGGAAACATTTCTATGCAAAATGTCCATACCTTTGGAGTCCCACAAAGGCTATAGCTAATAAAATTGAATCAATCTACTGAATGGCGCTGACCCAGTTGTTGCAAGTATATTTTTTGAAAAGCATCCAAGCATTTATCAGGTACATTTTTCCTGCTTATTTCCGATGTCTCTCACTGTTCTTACTGTTACCTT
>JAHEAS010000046.1 GCA_024642645.1 Saprospirales bacterium
CTTTCCCTCTTTTGTCATGATGAAGGTGATTTTATCCTCTGTATAAAAATAGGCAGCATCTCTGAACTCCACCACTTTGATGGTTTGCCCAAAACGGATGAGAAACCTACGGTTGAATTCGTCCCGTTGCATCGTGTTTGCGAGTGCAGTATAATTTGTTTTACCCGGGGTGTGCAGTTTTCGATACTTGCTGATGGCTTGTTCTAACTCCGCTTTTTTGATGGGTTTTAACAGATAGTCCACTGAGTTTACTTTGAAAGCCTGTAAAGCGTATTGGTCAAATGCTGTTGTAAAAATGATGGGGCATGAAATTTCCTGGTGGTGGAAAATTTCAAAACTCAATCCATCTGCCAAGTTAATGTCCATAAAAATAAGGCCAGGCATGGGGTGCTGGGCAAACCAATTGAGTGACGCTTCAATGCTGTCCAGTGTCTCGACGATTTCAATGCCTGAGTCAATTTCTTGAACCAATTTTGCAAGCCTTCGAGCGGCTGTGGCTTCATCTTCGATGATTAGTGCTTTCATACTTTTACAGTTTTAGTTTTGCAGTTACTTGATTATCGGAATGCAAACCCGAAAATGGGTTGCTGTTTTTTCCACCTTGATAAAGCGTCCACTTTGCATTTCATATCGCCGCTGTAAACTGTCCAAGCCAAACTTGGTCGAGGCTTCCGTCTGAACTTTGGGCTGCAAGTTGTTGACCACTGCGATGCAATCCTCGCCTTCTATTTCAACGTTCACCGTTAGTGGTTTTAGGGTGGAAATAACATTGTGTTTTACGGCATTTTCCACCAAAATCTGAAGTGTGAGTGGGATGATAAAACCTACATGGCCGTTCAGATTGACTTTTAGGTTAAAGTTTTCGCCGTACCGTTTTTTCAACAAATAACCATAGTGCGCCACCAGACCTGCCTCTTCCTTCAACGAAATCACCTCCTTATCTCGCAGTTGCAGCATGGAACGGTAAAAATCGGATAGTTGCTCAACGTACTCAACCGCCACTACTGGATCTTCTTCGATAACTGCAATCAGCGTATTGAAACTATTGAACAAAAAATGAGGATTAATTTGTGATTTGATGACCGCCAACTCGTTTTCCACTTTTTCTTTTTCCTGCCTAAAAATCCGCTGTTGCCTTTTGTCTCTTGTTTTCAAATACCAGTAAAACAATCCACTACCAATCAAGAAACCTGATAAAATAAACCACCATCGCCGCCAAAAAGGGGGCAAAATTTCAAAAGTCCAGGAGATAATAGGTTCGTCCGACCAAGCCTCATTCTCCGTGCTAGTCACCATAAAGGTGTATTTGCCGGGCGGCAATTGGGGGTAATTCACTTGCCCGTCCTTTGAGCTAATCCAATCTGGATTGTGACCGCTTAGTTTGTAACGGTATTTCACACTGGAAGGGTCGGTGTACCATACACCGATGTAGTTGAATGTGATGTCATTCTGGTCATAGGCCAATCTGCTAACTCCATGAAAATCAATGGGTTCTAACGAAACTGAAACAGATTCCAGCCTAGTTCGGGGGTGTATTTCTAGGTCTTCGTTCAACGGTGTGTACTTTATGATACCGTTTTTCACTCCTATCCAAATATTGCCCCAACGGTCGGTACAAGTCGCATTCAGGTGTGGTTCAATTTCGTCCAAGCCAAGCTCTTCATCATAATAAATTAGGTGGTTGGTACTCGGCGTGAGCAAGTCAATGCCAGACTGGTGCACGATGACCACTTGCCCTTTGGAATCGGTGACGAGGCTGGTGATGTCTAACTCCCGCAACCCCGCTTTCATTTTCAAATGGGTAAAATTCTTGCCATCAAACTTGAAAATCCCATCGGTTGCAGTACTCAACCAGAGGTTGCCGTCATGGTCTTCTGTTAAAGAATAAACGGCCTTGACGCCGTCATTTGGTAATTTTTCACTTGGATTTGTTTCGCTTTCGAGGGTGGAAAAATTGCTGATTTTCCCCTTTTCAAGCATACTTATGCCTTGCCCATCTGTTGCGAACCATGTTCGGTTTTTGCTATCAATGAATGCTTTGTAAATATAGTCGCTACTCAGTCCATCCTTTTTATGGTAATTCCTAAATACGGGCAGCCTATTTTCGAGCAGGTTCGAAGGATTTTCTACCTCAGAAACACCACCCAGCGTAACTAACCAGACTCGGTCGCCTACTCCGGCTATTGAAAGCACGTTATTGTTGGCCAGTCCGTGAAGGTCATTAACCCAAATCATCTTAAAAGTGCTTGGGTCAAAACAAATCGCCCCGCTCCCAAAAGTGCCCACCCAAATTCGTCCTAACCTATCTTCATACAAACTGGTCACGTTTAGGTCCAAGTTTTTAAAATAAGGTTTAAAAAGGCCGGAGGCTCTCGCCTTCAAATCCAACCCATAAAGACCATTGGGCGTGCCGACCCAAAGCCTATCTCCTCGGTCGGCCACGATGGCTTGTATATCCTGAAAGGCTGTTTTTGAGAATTCAAACTGGCGGTTGGCGTAGCTAATTCCGTCCGTGTTGCTCACCACCCAAATATTCCCCTCAATATCAGTTTGCAAATCGTAGATTTTAGCCTTTTCAAAATTCCGCCCGCTGGTCAGCTTTTCCAATCCCCCATCTTGCAAACTCAGTCGCCAGAGCCCGCTACCCTCCGTTCCAATCCAAAGTTCTTTATCCTTGAAAAGTGCTAAGGTGTTGACCATACCATGCTGCCAATCTTTCAGGGGAAACTCGAAACGTCGTTCTTTTGTATTATAATAACATATTCCTTCGTCAAAGCTGCCTATCCACATGTTACCGTATGAGTCGGGCAGTATTTCCCTAACTATTTCATCTGGCAAGCCATCCTCTTGAGTGAGGCTTTCCACCCGTTTTGTACCACCCTTCACACTGCAGATGCTTATGCCACCGTCAGATCCTAGCCATAACCTGCCTTTGCCATCAGATGCCATTACATAAATATCGTCTCCAGTTAAACCATCGTCTGTATTGAAGTTGTAGAGCCTACCTGCTTCGGAATAGTATGCGCCCTCCCCGTAGGTCGAAAACCAAAGCTTACCTTCGGTGTCTTCGGCAAACCCGGTAATGGGTACTTTCGGCGTGCCTTCCTCTGGCATCCAGGCACGCAATTTTTGTCGCTGCAATTGGTAAATGGAACCATCATCATAGCCAATCCATAACTGCATTTTTTTATCTTGATAAATGGCTCGAACATGCTGGCTGCTTGAATCGTCTTTCAAAAACTGTGTAAAATCAATGCCATCGTACAGAAAAAGGCCCTGTGTTGAGCCAAACCAAACTACGCCGTTACGGTCTTCAAACATCAGCTCAACTTTGGCGTTCGGGAAGGCATCTTCAATGCTGCAAATCTTGAAATTGGGCGATTGTCCCCACAATTGCGGCGCAACAGCAATCAAAAACAGGATTTGAGCAATGCTTTTTTTCATTAATTATTTGCCAAATTTGGAAAGAAAATACCCTAATATCTTACTGAATGATCAGTTTCAAGCGCTTATTCCAAGCTGGTTCAATCTATCATTCCCACAAAATCCGCTTCCACTTCCACTGAAATTTCCTCTGCTATTTTCTGGTAAACAATCCTTGGGATGGCAATGCCGTGCTCGTCAAGCAGCACCGTGAAATTCGAACGAACTTTGATTATCCCACCCTTGGTCGTTACCTCGCTTTTGATGATGCGTTCCTTCGAAATACCGTGTACCGTCAACTGTCCTTTCGTTCGAATTGTATAACTACCATCCTTCGAAAAGTCTTCTTTATCAATGATTTTGCCGGTGAATGTTGCCACCTTGAAATGCTTTGTTTCCATGTAGTTTTCATTAAAATGCTCCCGTTGCAAGGGACTGTTGAACCCTTCAAAGCTGCTCATCTCAACTGAAAAGGCAAAGGCCCTGTCTTTCATGTCTATCACACCTTTCAGCAAGTTAGACTTCGCCTCAATGAGTTCCAGCGGGGCATCTGACTTGAAGCGTACCACTCCCCGCTGTGCCATATACTTATCACTTGCGGGGAATGCAAAGCCCACTAAAAACATTGCAAGTGAAAGAAAAATCAGATTTGAACGCATCCCAAGTTTTTTTAAGAAAATTAAAACCAAATCTATTAAAATACTGGCCTACCCTACCCAACACTGGGTTTGTATTTACCAAAACCGAAAAATAAGAAGCTGAAACGGTGACCTTTTGCAAAGGTCTAAACAAAAAAAGGTGGGAGCAAACACGCTCCCACCCTTCAATCTAAAAAGAGGATACTTAAAGTTTGGTTATCTTCTGATTTGTACGAAACCGGAGTAATTCTTACCTTCCCCATCCTTCAGCAAGTAGTAATAAGTACCATCTGGCAAATTGTTCTGTCCCCAAGAGCCACCCCAATCACTTAGGTAATGGCTGGTCTTGAAAACCATGCTGCCCGAACTATTGTAAATCTTCAGCTCGTGCTGTGGGTACAGCTCTAGCCCGTCTATTTTGAAAAAATCATTCTTGCCATCGCCGTTTGGCGTGAAGCCATTGTACACCTTGATGCCAGCCTGTACTGCTGGGCTATCGGTGGTTCCCGTCGCACGGCCATCAACATCCTGACCAAACGATACTTCCGTTTCCTCCTCCGAAACATTGATGAAAAGCTCACCTGAGCAGCCCGTCAAAGTGTTCGTGAAAGTAACCGTATGGCCACCACTCGGCAGCGTTAGCATCGTTCCGGTATTCGATGTGGTAGCAATGACATTTAGGTTCGTCACCGTACCCGTCGCATTCTGGCGGATGCTCAACTGGCCGTAGTTACCGTTCAACTTTCTTGTCACCAGCTCTTTCGAAGCAGCATCGTCGTACCATTGCCCGGCTGGGTCTGCAAAGTTCATGGCTGCAGCCAGCTCCGACAGGTTGTTGATGAAAGTGTAGAAAGTTGTGCCCTCGAATTGCCAAACCACCGAGTAACTTCCAATTGTTGGCACATTAGCATAGCTGTAAACCTTTGCCGCATGTGGGTCACAAGGCTCCAATAATCCGGTAAATAGGTGTCCGTCCACCCGAATCTCATAAGTCGAAGCCAAACCGAACGGTACTGGCAAGCAAATATCCACTGGACCTTGTGGACCTGTCAGCAAAGCGGCAGCCTCTGTGACTATTGGCCCGCATTCAGGGCAATCATCCTTGATGTCGAAAGCAGCCACGGAAATACAGCTCGCCAAACTGTTCGAAGCGATTTGCACTTCGTAATGGCCAGCCGGGAGGTTTGTCCGTGCGTTGCCTAAAATATTTGGTGTACCAAAGTTTGGCGACCAAGTATAGTGATAGTCAGCCAAGTTCTGGGTAATATGAATTACTGCCTTGCCAGTGTTCGATCCGCAAGGAATGGTGTTTCTTCTCACCTCTTTCACATTGGCCAAATCGCAGTTGCAAGCTGCCTCCACAATGACGGTTGCAATGCTGGAACATCCGTTGGCATTGGTAGCGGTGACGGTATAAGTGCCTGCGGCAAGTCCGTTCTGAACGGCCCCAGTTCCGATGTTCGTCCCTGTAGAATCACTCCATGCGTAGGTCAACGAAGCTGGAGCAAGTACCACGGAACCGTTGGAGCTGTTGCAGGAGTCAACCGTCGTACTGGCGGTGAACGGTACACTGTCCGTTATCGTGATCGTCTGTGTTTCCGTTACCGTCACACCGTTCGGTCCAACTGCTGACCAACTGCGCTCGATTACTGAGTTGCATGGGTCGAGCTGTTGATTGTTCTCTATAAAATTCAATGGGAGGGCAGCTCCACTGCAATTGTCTACCGCCGTGACGGTAGCCACTGCTGGAACTGTTTCACCAATGCCCAGGTCAACTGTCATATCAGCTGGAACGCCAACCAGTTGGGCAGCACCAGTATTGAAAACTTGCATGGTTTGTGAAGCAGTGGCCGAGTTGCCGCAGTTGTCCACTGCTGTCCATGTACCCACGATGTTGTGGCCATAGGTCGTGGCGGTTGTTTGCGAAGCAAAAGAAATGACCACATCGCCACAGTCATCCAATACAGCAGGGGTCATGAAATTAGGTGCGGCATCGCCGCAATTCACAACGATGTTCGGCAGGCTTGGGAAAACAGGTGGTTGGTTGTCCACTAGTCTCACATTCAACCGGAGCGCGGTTGCGTTGCCGCAAGCATCTGTTGCTACCCAATTGAACTTCGCAGCCACGAGGTAGCCGTCCGTTAGGCAGTTGCCATAGGCAAAATTCACCATGTCCATGTTCACCGTTACATTGCTGCAAGCATCCATCGCTGTTACGTCCGATTTGTTGAAAATCAATCCGGCAGAACAGCTTAAAGTCAGCGTGTCATTGTCGTTTAAGCCTGCAAGCATTGGATTTGTGAAGGTCAACGAAGGTGCAGTCAAGTCAATCACGTGGATGATTTGGTCAACAACTTTGCTGTTGCCGCAGTCATCTGTGGCGGTCCAGGTTCTGAGTACGTTTTTGCCGCAAGCTACTTGTGTGGCAATTTCGGTGAACTGCACGGTCAGGTTTTGGTCGCAATTATCCGTGAAAACAGGTGTCACCGCCGGAGGCAAGCCACCGCAGTCCACCGTCATATCAACTGGCTCGATGGCCGTTGGTACCTGGTCATCGGTCATCGAAATCAGCTGGCTAACCGAACTGGTGTTACCACAATCATCAGTGGCAGTCCATGTTCGCTGGATTTCCTGACCACAAGGCGTGGCCGTTGTTGTTTCCACCATATTGACCTGAAGGTGAGCCGTACAGTTATCAGTAGCAGTAGGCATAACCGCAGCTGGCACTTGGTCACCACAATGCAAGGTCAAATTGACTGGCGCACCAGCAATCACTGGTGGTTCCGAGTCGTTCACCTCGATGGTTTGGCTCACATTGGCATTGTTTCCGCAGGCATCGGTTGCCGTCCAAGTACGCAGGATGGTCTTGTCGCAACCAACACCCGTTATGGTTTCCGTCATCGTTACCGGTAACATTCCAATGCAAGCATCCGTGGCTGTGAGCACGGCGGCAGTTGGTACATCAGCACCACAAACGATGCTAAGGTTGGCAGGAGCTGCCGACAGCACTGGTGGGTCGGTGTCCAAAATGGTGATGATTTGTGTTTCCTCCGCTTGGTTGCCACAATCATCCATCCCAAGCCAGGTGCGGATAATTTTCTGTGGACAGCCTGGAGCCGTCGTTTCCTTGAAAATCACCTCCACATCAGGGTCGCAATTGTCGCTGCCGAGCACGGTAGGAGAAGACGGGTAGTTTCCGCAAGTAACCGTGATGTCAGCAGGTATATTTATCAGCGTAGGTTGCGTATTGTCCACTACATGAATGGTTTGCTCCGCAACGGTCGAGTTGCCGCAAACGTCCATCACTGTCCATTTGCGCAGCACCGAATAGCTGCAGGCACTACCGCCGGGCAGTATCGTCTCTTCGAAATTTACGAAAGGCGAAGCGTCGCAATTGTCCGTCACGGAGAGGGCCGCGACTGTTGGCAACCCTGCATCGCAGCTCACTGTGAGCTCTGCCACTGGTGCGTTAGCAATGGTCGGTGCCTTATGGTCGGCCACCCAGATGTACTGTTGTTTGATGGCCGAATTGCCGCAGGCATCCGTCGCCGTCCAGGTTCGAAGAATGGTGTACTGGCAGTTGCTGCCAGAGGTGGTTTCCGTGAAAGTAAGTGGCAAGGTTCCAGCACAATCATCGGTTGCCAGCACGTTGGTTGCGACTGCCGGGATGTTCTCGCAAGAGACCGCCACACTCACCGGTACGTTCAGGATTTTAGGAGCATCTGTGTCCAGTACCGTGATTTTTTGCTCCGCAATGGCCGAGTTCCCACAGCCGTCGGTAGCCGTCCAAGTACGGGTCAGGATTTGTGGGCATCCCGCTGTCATATTTTCAGCAAAAGAAACCGTGACATTGCCACCCAAATCCGTGGCAGTGACATTGGCCTGAGCTGGAATGTTTCCACAATCCACGGTCAAGTCCTGCGGCAGGCTGACAAAGCTAGGCGCTACGTCATCCGTGAAGCTGGCCGTCGCAGTGAACAACGCTGTGGATGCATTTCCGCAGGCATCTTCCACATGGAAAGTGACCGTAAAACTGCGTTCACAACCATTGTTTGCCTCCACTATGTTGCTCACCCGGAAACCGATTCCACTTTCAGGCGTGCAGTTGTCGGTGGCAATTCCACTGAGATTCGGCATGGTTTGATTGCCAATGCTCCAAGTTTGGGTTGGGGACAATTTGGCACCAATCGCAAGGCTCACGCCGCCGTTTGGTGTTGCATTTTGCGAAGCAACAAAAGCCAAATCAATTCCAGCAGTCGAATTGAAAGTCGGGGCTTCCGTGTCCTCCACATGTATATTTTGCTGCGCAATGGCCGTGTTGCCGCACTCGTCGGTGAAGCTCCAGGTGCGCAGGATATGAAAGCCACAATTGAGCAAGGTCGTATCAGAACTGAAGCTCATGGTCAATGAGTCGGTGCAATTGTCAATGGCGCTGAGTTGCGGCATCGGCACATTGCCGAGGTTGCAAGTGCCAGTAACATCAGCTACTGCACCCGAAATAACAGGAGCTTGAGAATCAGTGACTGTAATAGTTTGTGTAGCAGAACTGCTGTTGCCAAAATCGTCTGTGGCTGTCCAGGTGCGGGTAACCACATAACAGCAAACACCACCCGACCTATTTTCCACGAAAACGATTTCAGGGTTGTTGTCCAGGTTGTCGGTGGCAGTCACTCCGGCAGGGGCTGGCAAGTCAACGACAGGTCCTTCGATGGTCACGTCCGGCGGCACGTTGGCCAAAATTGGCGCAGTGATATCGTTCGTAATCAAAATGGTTTGCGTAGCCGTCACGATATTCCCACAATCATCGGTGGCCGACCAGGTACGAGTCGTGAACTGGAAGTCCGGCGGGCCGGTCGTCACGGAGTTGTAACTGATTGGCATCGAGTTGTCGCAATTGTCCACGGCAGTAACAATCGGCGGTGCAGGAATTGGGCTCCCCACTGGCAGTACGAGGTCGCTCGGCACGCCATAAAGTACCGGCGGGGTGTTGTCAATCACGTAAACCGTGAAGAAAAGGCTGCTGGAATTTCCGCAACAGTCCGTTGCTGTCCAACCGCAATGCATCATGGCGATATAGCCGTTTGCTTGGCAATTATAGGCGGTCACCGTTTCATGGAAAGTAATGGTTGGCGCTCCGCAACAATCTTCTGTGGCAGTAGCACTGGAAGCACTTAGGCTTGGTAAGTTGTTGCATTCCATGTAAAGCACGTCCCCATCTTGCACCCCAGCCATAGCCGGTACTAAAATGCTTATGACCGGCGCTACCGTGTTGGTCACATTAAAAGTTCGAGAGGCGATGCGCGTATTGCCACAGTCATCCGTGGCCGTCCATGTGCGTACCACCTGCGTCACACATCCACCCGCACTCGACTGGATATGGTCAGAAATCACAACTGGAACGTTGGCATCGCAGTTGTCCGTGGCGGTCACGTTGCCACCAGGCAGATTGTCACAAGAAGCAGGGCCATTGGCCGGTATGCCAATCAAATTAGGTGCTATGTTATCAATTACTGTGATGTTCTGGGCAGCAGTAGCTGTATTGCCACAGTCATCTGTGGCCGTCCAGGTGCGGGTCATAATGTAGCAGCCAGAGGTCGGGTCGCCGATGTAGTTGACGGTCATTGTTACTGTTACACTTGGGTCACAATTGTCTGTTGCAGTGACCGTCGGCGCAGCTGGAATAGGCGAACCACAAGTGATGATTGCATTGGCCGGCACAGCGCCCAAGACTGGTGGGACATTGTCATTAACGGTGATATTCTGGGTCCAAGCTGCGGAATTTCCACAATCATCACCAGCAATCCATGTACGTTGTATCAGGTAGTTGCAACCCAGTGGGTTGCCAGACGTGGTTTGACTGAACACCACTGGAACATCTGTGTCGCAGTTGTCAGTGGCCGTGATAGTCGGAGCAGCTGGAACGGCACTGACACAGGTATAGGTCATGTTTGATGGGTAGGCAGAAAACGTTGGAGCTGTGAGGTCCTCTACGGTAATGGTTTGCGAAGCAGAAACAGTGTTCCCACAATCATCGGTGCCCGTCCAAATACGGGTGATGGAGTAACAACCCGTTGCTGGATTACCATTAATATTTTGGTTGTAAACAACCGGAACGTTGCTGTCACAAAGGTCCGTGGCGGTTACGGCTGGCGGTGGTGGCACTGGCTGTGAGCAAGTTATTGACGCATTTGCAGGCACACCGACCAGTGTTGGTGGCGTGTTGTCAAAAATGGTGATGGTTTGTGAAGCGATGGCCGTATTGCCACAATCATCCGTGGCCGACCAAGTGCGAATTCGAGTGTAACAACCCGTGTTAGGGTTGCCCGTTGCCGATTCGTTCATGAAAACAGGCACATCGATATCACAGGAATCAGTAGCGGTGACGGTTGGTGGCACAGGCAATGGCTGCCCACAAGAAATCGATACATTAGCAGGTACGCCAACAAGTGTCGGAGCTGTATTGTCGGCGACCGTGATGACTTGGGATGCAGTCGCCATATTGCCGCAGTTGTCCGTGGCTGTCCATGTGCGGGTTATGGTGTAGCAGCCGGTAGACGGGTTGCCCACAGTGTTTTGGCCAAATGTTACTGTTACTGCAACGCCACAAGCATCGGTAGCGGTGACCGTCGCAACAGGCGGTACAGCGTCACCGCAATTGAGATTAGCATCGGCAGGGACACCTGCCAGCGTTGGTGGAATATTGTTGAGGATGTTGATGACTTGTGAATCAAGGGTCATGTTACCACAATCATCCACCGCTGTCCAGACCCTTAGGATTTGTCCTAAACAGCCATTTCCATCAACGGTCGGGAATTCATTGACCGTCACGGTTGGGAAAGCATCACAGTTGTCGGCAGCCCCGAGGATTGCCGGAGCAGGTATTGCGGAGCAACTCACCGTGATATCCGCTGGTGCTGGCGCCAGTGTCGGTGCGGCATTGTCGTAAATGACCACGTGGAAAAACAAGCTATCCATATTTCCACATGCATCGACAGCCGTCCAGCCACAGTAACGCAATTGGTAAAATCCATCAGTTACACAACTTCCATTGGTGATATTTTCGGTGAAAGTCACCGTTGTTGCGCTGCAATTGTCGAAGGCAGCAAAGCCGAGAGAATCGAGCGAAGGAATCATGGAACAATCAGCAAAAAGCGTATCGCCATGCATGATTGGACCAAAGAAAGCATGGCTGGCTGTCATGGTTGGGGCTTGCGTATCGTTGACCGTCAGAGATTGTACAAACGAAGCGGAATTGCCCTCGTCGTTTGTTGCTGTCCAGGTGATTACCTGCACAAATCCGCATGCCGTTGGCGTAGTGATGGTATCTGCAATAATCAAAAGGCTCGTATCGCAGTTATCTGCAAATATTGGGTCATCGACCGGTAGTGGAGCACACTGGGCGGTTGAATCGGAGAAGGGCACGTTGACCAAGAAAGGTACAGAGCTCCCAACGTTGACCGTAATCGTATCGAAGTCCACACAACCG
>JAHEAS010000618.1 GCA_024642645.1 Saprospirales bacterium
AACACAGCAAGCGGATTTTATTAAAAACCACCTCGGCCCAGCCTTCCAGGCGGCGGGAATTTCCACTAAAATCATCATTTGGGACCACAACTGCGACGAACCCAACTACCCCATCGAAGTGCTCGATGACCCTGCGGCTAAAGCATTCGTAAATGGCTCGGCCTTCCACCTTTATGCGGGTGATGTTGGTGCGCTCTCGACCGTACACAATGCACACCCCGACAAGGCGCTTTATTTCACGGAACAATGGACCGGAGCAAACGGCAGCTTCGACGGTGACCTGCAATGGCACATAAAAAACGTCATCATAGGCACCATGCGCAACTGGAGTCAAGTGGCCCTCGAATGGAACCTCGCCAATGACCCTAGCTACGGCCCACACACCCCCGGTGGCTGCACCGAGTGCAAAGGTGCCGTGACCATCAACGGTTCAACGGCCACCAAAAACGTGAGCTATTATATCATCGGACAGGCATCGAAATTCGTTCCGGCAGGGTCGGTTAGGGTCGGCAGCACCGGACCGAACCAAATCCCTAATGTGGCCTTCCGAACACAGGCAGGCAAAACCGTGCTGATAGTTCTGAATGAAGCAGTCGACATTCAATCGTTTAACATCAATTCGGGGAGCCGTTGGATTACGGCCTCGTTGCCAGGGAAGACAGCAGGAACGTTTATTTGGTGATTAACCAACCTAAGTTGCGGATGCTGGTTGATAAAGGTTGATATTTAGCAGCTTGGGGGTAAAATCAACCCTTATCAACCTCATAAACTCCATCAACCAACTCAAGTCTTAAATTATCCGCAACTTGAATTAACCAATGCGACTGACGATTTACGGTGCTCTCCAATCGTAAATCGTCAGTCGTAAATCATCTAACCACCACCACATCCCCCTTCAGCAACTTCCGCTCGCCAGTCACCAATTCCACTTCTGCAAACCAAGCGTAAACGCCAAGGTCCACTTTTTTGCCACGGGAAGTGCCGTCCCAGCCTGTGTTTACATCGTTTGGCCGCAAGCCGAATCCCTCAAAAATAGACTCACCCCATCGGGTAAACACTTGAAAGCTGATCACCTGCTTCACCTGTTTTTCATCCGCAAAGACAGTCAGCAAATCGTTGATGCCGTCGTCGTTCGGGGAGAAGGCGTTGGGGACGTAGATATTTCCCTCGGGAGCATTCGCTTTGATGGAAATCGAGGCACTGGCCGTGCAGCCCTCCACGCTTGTGACACTGACAGTGTAAGTGATATCGGAATCGGGAGAGGCGGTGGGTTTTAGGCAGTCCGTGCAGCTCAGACCGTCGGCAGGTGACCACTCCACCGAAGCGACTTCGGATACCGGAATGTTCAACACTGGGTTAAGTTGAAGCGAACCGCCTGCCTGTACAGTGGCACTTGCTGTCAGGTTAATAGATAAAGTTGAAACAGTTGGCAAGTTCACGTCAACGTTTGTTTCACAGCCGATTACATCATAAATGGAAATGGTGTACGTGCCTGGCAACAGCCCTTCGAAAAGACCGCTGGTCGTGAAGTCCACCCCATCGATGGAATAATAGTACAACGAGGCAGCACTAAACGAAACGCTACCCAGTGGATTGGCACAAGTCGGTACCACGATATTCGGTTCAGGAAAAACAGCCAGTCCCTCCGTCACCACGACCGAATCGAGGGCCGTGCAGCCGTTCACAGGATTGGTCGCTTGTAAAAAATAGGTTCCGATTTCATCTACCATTGGAGAGGCAGAACTACTGCCAGAAACGATGTTTCCGTTCACCGTTGTCCATGAAAAAGTTGGGTTGGGCACATCGCTGCTACCCTGCAAAGCCAACGAGGTTTGGCCACATGCCAGCGTCGCAGGCTGCCCTGCTTCAGCTATCGGAGGCGTTGTATTTTGATCAACCACCACCTGCGCCGTCGAAGTGCAGCCATTCGCCTGATTGCTGACGGTGAGCGTGTAAGTGCCCGACAAATTCACGGTAGGCTGGAGAGTGCTGGCACCACTCACGATGCCAGGGCCAATCCAAGCATAACCAATCCCTGGCCCGACACTGCTCCCGGTGCCACTCAGCATAGCAGTCAGGTTAACGCAGGTAAGCATTTGCGGAGCAGCAGCAACCGCCAATGGCGGCGAGGCGGAAATGTTCACCGTGGTAGAAGCAGTCGCCGTGCAGCCGGTACCCTGATTCGTCACTGTCAGCGTGTAAAGGCCAGGCGCATTCACCGTTGGCGAGAGCGTAGTGCCACCACTCACGATGCCGGGGCCTGCCCATTGGTAACCGAATCCTGCACCAGTACTGCTTCCCGTGCCACTCAGATTTACTTGCTGCGCAAGACAGTCCAAGTTTTGCGGTGCAGTCGCTACGGCAGTCGGCGGGGTAATGGTTTGGGTCAGCGTGGCCGAAGCCGTCGCCGTGCAGCCGTTCGATTGGTTGGTCACCGTCAGCGTGTAAACACCGGGCACATTTACGATTGGAGAAAGCGTCGTCGCTCCGCTAACAATGCCGGGGCCTGCCCACTGGTAGCCAAAACCCGTACTACTGCTGCTGCCCGTGCCGCTCAGCGGTACTTGCTGAACAAGGCAATCTAGGCTTTGCGGCGCAGCCGCGACGGCAACTGGCGGCGTGATATTTTGTGCCAAAACAGTGCTCGCCGAAGCCGTACAGCCCGTCGCTGAGTTCGTCACTGTAAGGGTGTAGCTCCCTGCCAGGTTTGCAGTTGGCGTGAGCGTCATATCCCCAGCGATGAGACCGGGGCCTGCCCATTGGTAGCTGAAATTTGCGCCTATGCTACTCCCAGTCCCACTCAGTTGCGCTTGCTGCGCAAGGCAGGTGAGTTGTTGCGGCGCAGCCGCAATGACCGTTGGCGGCGTTAAGTCTTCAATGACGGTTACCTGCGCAAAAGTGACACAGTTGGTGGTCGTATTCGTCACTTGAAAGGTGTAAACGCCAATGGCATCCACCACCGGCATCGGCGTCGTGTCGCCGCTCAAAATGTTGGGGCCTGTCCAAAGATAGTCGAAGTTGGGGCCGCTGCTGCTCCCCGTGCCGTTGAGGGTAGTGGTCAGCACCGTGCAGCCGATGGGTTGCGGCGGT
>JAHEAS010000047.1 GCA_024642645.1 Saprospirales bacterium
CGTATTTATGGAGCAATAATGCCACAACATCGGCCATCACGGGATTGGCACCTGGAAGCTATTGCGTGAGCGCAACGGACGCAAACGGGTGTACGTTCACGGACTGCGCAACGGTGATTCCATTCGGCTGTACCGGCCAGGCATTGGCGGTTTCAGGTGAAAATGTGTCCTGCGCTGGCGGTGACGATGGCACTGCCCAAGTGACTGCCACAGGCTTCTCCGACCCGCTAACCTTTGCTTGGTCGAATGGTGGGAGTGGCAGCTCAGTGGGCAACCTTACTGTTGGGGAATACACCGTGAGCGTGACGGACGCTAACGGATGCCAATCGAGTGAAAATATTGAAATCACAGAACCGGACGTACTTGCTGTAGAAGTTTTAACCCAAAGCAACCTCGAATGTGCAGGTGGTAATGACGGACTGCTTTCTGTGAATGGCATTGGTGGCACACCCGGCTATGCCTTTTCTTGGTCAAATGGGGAGACAACTCCAACAATTTCAAACTTGACAATTGGTGTTTATGAGGTCATCGTGAGCGATGACAACGATTGCGCCGCTACCATGAGCTATGAGATAACGGTGCTGCCAGATACGGAAGCGCCCATGGCCATGACCATGGATATTTCGGTCAGCCTAACCCTGTCTGGCACGGTTTCTATTTCACCTGCGATGGTAGATGGAGGCAGTTCGGACAATTGCGGCATCGCAAGCATGGCGATTGACGTCATGGATTTTGGCTGTGACCAAGTGGGCGAAAATACCGTGACGCTGACCGTGACGGATACTGCCGGAAATACTTCTACTTCAACGGCTGTCGTGACGGTGGTGGACGAAGTAGAACCTTTGATTGTCTGCCCATCAGACATTATTATTGACAACGGTGCTTGTAACCCGATTGTGAACTTTCAATTGCCGACAGCTACGGATAATTGCGGCGTAGCGAACATTGTGCAGGTACTCGGCCCAGAAAGCGGTGAGGCTTTCCCTGTTGGTGAAACTTTACTACTATTTTACGCTGAGGATGGCAATGGCAATACTTCCCTTTGTTCCTTCACAGTGACGGTTGTCGGCAATTTTTCTGTTGGAACCAGCTTCACAATGCCTATATGTCACGGTGACAGCAACGGTACTGCAACAGCTGCGCCCATTGGCGGAACGCCACCATACAGCTTCGCTTGGAGCGACCCATCCAACCAAACAACACCGACTGCATCTGGACTTCCAGCTGGCACCTACAACGTCAGTGTCACGGATTCAGAGGGATGCCAAGCCGTGCAAACAGTTCAGGTAGTGGAGCCAACTTCCGTGTCAATTGATTTAGATGCTATGCAAAATGCTAATGGTGGCCCTAATGGCTTCATTGAGGTTACTGTCAGCGGCGGTGCAGGAAACTATTCCTACGAGTGGCTACTGAATGGCGTTTTCTACTCAAACTTGGAAGATATTACTGGGCTTGGAGCCGGAGAGTACCAATTGACAGTCACCGACCAAAACGATTGTTTACAATCATTGACTGTAAGCATAGAATTGTTGAATTCCAGCGAAGAATTGGCTTTAGAACGTCTTGTCACACTCGCTCCAAACCCTAGCGACGGGCAGGTTTTCGTAATTTTTGACGTGAGCCAAGAGCTTCCAGTTAGCCTCCAAGTTTTTGACCTCTCTGGCAAGACAGTACTGCCTTTGCAAAACGCATTCGTTTCTTCCAAGTCTATCAAACTAGACCTTGGTGGCGCTTCACCCGGTGTTTACTTCTTGCGAATAATCGTGCGTGAAACAGTAATAGTGAAACGGATAGTGATAGGCAGATAAATAGCGTTTCGAACACTATTTATTAATTTATTGAGGCAACGGGCCGTATGCTAAAGCTACGGCCTCTTGTTTTTTTCAAACTGACAAGTACCCGCCAGATAGGTTGAATAACTTAGTAAAACCCATTTTATGCATCATCTTGCACGCATTTGCGCTGCGGACGCCGCTCCGGCAATAAATGAAATAGGGTTTTGCCTTGTCGAGTTTACTCACTGTTGTCGAAAACCCAGGGTCGTAGAAGTCCATAATTTTGGCACCTTTCAGCTTGCCCGCAGCTACCTCGCCGGGAGTGCGCACGTCCAATAGGACAGCGTCGGGCGTGGCTTTAAGTTGGGTCAAAAAATCGGTGGCTGGTAGATTTTCGTAAGCATCGTTCTTAAAAAGAGATTTGAAAATATTTAGCATGAATTTGATTTAAACCAGTGAAATTTTTGCCCAGCAAATTTAGAAGAAGGTAAGGCTACATACAGGAATGAATGTCACTTAAAAGGTGGCAAAAAAAAAGGGTAGCCGAAGCTACCCTGAATAACCCTAAAAAACCAAATGAAAACAATTTATCTTAAACGCATGTAGCGCTAAATTTTCCGTTGTAACGTACGGACAAAGGTGAATTAAACTTCTCTACTTTACAAATAAATTTAGAGAATTTTGATAAAAGTCATCCTAATTATAGGAATTGATGTCCTCTACCACAACTTCTTTCTCCTTTTGCCTTTTTATAGTGCTTGGGCAAACATAGTCTGTCGTTTCAAACTTGCCCGATTCGTGTATCGCCCCGAATCCACCTTTCACGTCCACGATGTCCACGAAGCCCCGTGATTTCAAAATAGAAGCCGCAATCATGGAGCGATAGCCGCCTGCACAGTGAACAAAGTATTTCTTCTGTTTGTCAAGGTCGCCCATGTACTCGTTGATAAAATCTAGCGGCACACTTTCCACGTCCTTGATATGCTCGGCAGCAAATTCGCCTGGTTTACGAACATCCAAAATGTTTTTTGGTTCATATTTTTCCAAATTGGCAGCCAATTCATCAGCTGAAATGGACTGAAAACTGTCCACTTCCATTCCAGCATTTTTCCAAGCTTCAAAGCCTCCGGCCAAATAGCCCAATACCTTGTCGAAGCCAACCCGGCTGAGGCGAGTGATTGCTTCTTCTTCCCTGCCAGGCTCCACGATGAGCAACAGTGGAAGGTTAACATCGGCCACCAATGCGCCTACCCATGGGGCAAACTGCCCATCAAGGCCGATGAATATTGAGTTGGGGATAAACCCTTGATGAAAAACACTTTCATGGCGTACATCCAGCATCAGCGCTCCGGTGGAGTTCACAGCTTCCTCGAATGCTCTCGGCGACAGTGCTTGGGCACTTCGCTTCATCACCTCCTCGAAGCTTTCATAGCCCTCTTTGTTCAATCGGACGTTTTCGGGGAAATATTTTGGTGGGGCCAACAGGCCATCAGTTACCTCATGGACAAATTCAGCCTTGGTCATGTTGGCACGAAGTGCGTAGTTGTTGACCTTCTGTGCGCCGATGGTCGATACCGTCTCCTTCGACATATTTTTACCACAGGCAGAACCTGCTCCGTGTGCCGGATAGACTGTCACATCGTCGGGAAGGATCATCACTTTGTTGCGCAGGCTGTCGTAAAGATGGCCAGCGAGGTCGGCCATGGTCAGGGTTGATTTTTGCGCCAAGTCGGGGCGTCCCACATCGCCAATAAACAGGGTATCACCTGAAAAAATAGCGCTTTCCTTGCCGTTTTCGTCAAACAAGAGATAGCAGGTGCTCTCCATTGTATGGCCTGGGGTATGCAGTACTTTGATGCTGATATTGCCCACTTTCAGTACCTCACCATCGGTGGCGATATGCGCATCAAAGCCAGTTTTGGCATTTGGGCCGTACACGATTTTTGCGCCCGTATTTTTCGCAAGGTCAATGTGACCTGAAACAAAGTCAGCGTGAAAGTGGGTTTCGAGTACATACTTGATTTGGGCTCCGTCCTGTTTAGCCCTATCGAGGTAAGGTTGTACCTCACGAAGCGGATCAATCACCACGGCTTCGCCATTGCTTTCGATATAATAGGCACCTTGTGCCAAACAGCCAGTATAGATTTGTTCGATTTTCATGTTGACCAATTTAATTTTTGTAAATAATGATACAAAGATGATAAAAGTCACCGCTGTTGTTCGGGTACAAAAGTCACAATTCTACGATTTGATGTTTTGAAAGCTATTTTTCAAAATTATTTCAACATCAACTCAATTCGGTTGCGATGGGTTTTTATCCTTTCCATACCTTCCAGCTTCTTGAGTAAGCGGGTCACAACCTCTCTTGAGGTGTTCAACTCAAGTGCCAGTTCCTGATGGGTAGCATAAACGTATCGCTTTTCTTGTAGTCCCGCCTTCTTTTTTAACAAACGCCAAAGACGCTCATCCATCTTGCGGAAAGCGAGGCTGTCCACAGCTTCGAGCATATCCTCGAAACGGCGTTGGTAGGCTTGAAACACGAAAGTTTTCCAAGAAGGGTAAAGGGTCATCCAAATATCAAGCTTGTCAACGGGTACGAGCATCATCTCGGTGGGTTCCTCGGCCACAGCCCGCACGTTGCTGGGGCGGTTGGCCGTGCAGCAGGTGAGCGACATGGCGCAGGTGTCCCCTTTTGTTAGGAAATAAAGGAAAGTCTCATTGCCCTTTTCGTCCTGCCGCATAATTTTCAGGCTGCCCGAAAGAATAATGGGAATGGAACGCACAAACATACCGGGACGCATCAACTCCTCCCCCGGCTCAATTTTCTTCAGTGTACCCGACTTTTCGATTTCTTCGACTAGCCTCGGTTCAAATTCGTGAAATAGGTTCGTTTCCATAGTTTGATTTTTGGATTGCATAATGGTTTCATTGCTCAATGGTTCGGTAAAATCATAAACTTCGTAACATGAAAACCATAACACAACGAAACACAGAAGCCATTAATTCGGCAATTTATCCCGAAACTTGCCGTAAACCCAGGTGCCAACGACAGCACTCAAAATGGTGATGGAGATGACACCAACACCTGAGCCCAGCTGCGCAAGTAATGGGCCTGGGCAAGCACCTGTGATGGCCCATCCAAGTCCGAAAATAAGCCCACCAATGACTTGGCCTTTGGTGAATCTTTTGTCCTGAAATTCAATGGCATCACCATGTATCGTCTTGATTTTTAGCTTCTTAATCAACAAAATTGATATTACCCCAACCACTACCGCCGTGCCAATGACACCGTACATGTGGAAGGATTCTAGCCGAAACATCTCCTGAATCCGAAACCAAGAAATCACCTCCGATTTCACCAGTATTATGCCGAAGAAAATTCCTGCCAGCATGAATTTCAGGTTGCGCAAGAAGGACATATCCTTTTCGCCGGCATTAACAGATTGGGAATCCAGAGAGCGAACTTCAAAGTCCGTATTCATCGTTTCTGCGATGTTGGCAGTTGCGCCCGATTTTATCTTACTCATTGCTTAGATTTTTAAAGTTTTAACAAAAACGGTACTATTAAATTGGACGAGATAAACCCACCAATCATGAAGCAGATAGTAGCCACCAACGATGGCCATTGAAGATTAGCAAGACCGCTAATGGCATGCCCGCTAGTACATCCACCTGCATAGCGGGTACCAAAGCCCACTAGGAATCCACCAACTACGATGAACAAAAAGCCTTTGATAGTCAGCAAGCTGTGCCAGTTGAATAGCTGATTAGGCACTTGGTTAGTATAGTCGTCAATTCCGAACTGAGCCAAATCAGAAACCAGCGTAGGTGCTACTTTAACCTGCTCGGGGTCATGCAAAAAGGTGACGGCCAGAAAGCCACCGAGGATGATACCCACAGCAAAGAAAATATTCCATATCTCCTTTTTCCAATCGTATTTAAAGAAAGATATATCGGCGGGAAAACAAGCGGCACAAATGTGCCTGAGGTTGGCGGAAATGCCAAAACTCTTATTGCCCAAAATCAGTAGTAGCGGTACAATCAGGCCAATCAATATGCCCGCTGTTGACCAGTGCCAAGGTTGTCTTATTAGTTCTAACATGATTGATAAACGTTTTTAGTTTAATGAATTTAGCCCTAAAGTGAGCTGTCAGTCTGCAGTCCAAGCCATATAGCCACCTTTTAGGTTGTACAGATTTTTAAAGCCTTTTTGAGCCATCAATGCGCAAGCTTTTCCGCTTCGATTGCCGCTGCGGCAATAAATCAAGTATGTTTTTTCCTTGTCCAGTTTCTCAATTTCAGCTTCGAAATTGTCTGCTTTAAAATCCAGCTGGCCGGCACCTTCAATCATACCATCTGAGGTTTCTTCTGGTGTGCGCACATCCAACAGTACAATGCCTGGCTCGGCTATTTTGGCTTTGAAAGCGTTGACCTCTAGGTCGGTATACCCTTGAGGTTCCGTTTGGGATGTACAAGATGTAAGGCTAGCAAAAGTCAGGAATGCAAGAATGAAAAATCGCTTCATGTTGAGTATTTTTAGAAAACAGGATTAGTTAGTTCTCGTACATTTTTGAGGGGTATCAAAAGTAACCGTTTTAAAATAATACCCCCCTTTATTTTTCAAATACAATGCTCCATATCCCCCGAAGCTCACCTGGTTTATAGCCAACGGCTTCATCTTTAGGGTACAGTTTTTTGATGATGGTATAATCAGCTTCAGCAATATCCGTTCCCACTGTTCCGTGGCATTTCATGCAAAGTGGTTGGAGTATGATTGGTGCAGCAAAGGCCACTTTATTGTTGTCCAACATTTTCATCCTTGGCATTGCCTTTTCACCCTTCGCTGTCATTTGTTGAAAGCTTGTCAAAATTTCAGTTTCCCATTCCGAGGGTGCATCAAGTGGATTTCGAGGCTTCTGGCTGGTGCGCCGAATGGTAGCATTGCTTGCCTTCGAGAGGCTGTCAACCAACGGCATGGCGGCTACATTGCAATACTGCACTGCCCCTGCCACGCCGCCATCCTCCATGGCCTTGGTCAGTTTGCCGCTCAGTGCTGTGAAAGTCGCTTCAGCTATGGCCTTGCCTTTTTCCAAATAGACCTTTTCCTCGTCTGGTGTGAGCTGTTGCTCGCCAGATTTGTCGCTTTTGCATTGTGCTAAAAACAGCGCCATGAACAAAATTGCAACCGATGTTAAAGCCTTCATTGTTATTTTATTTTTAGTCAAAACCCAATCCCCAACCCATGCCCGTTATCCTGCCATATCTAACTAAAGGGAAGCAACCCAACTGGGATGAATTTTTAATTTCAATACAAAATTTTGTTTTGCGGCGGCAAAGTACTTGCTAATTCTTATTCAAGCCTGTGATGTTTATCACCAAAGTTGGTTTACTCCTCCACTGCCACGCCCGCCCCCTGTGCCGATACATAGTAAGCCCCTTTCGATACAATTTTAGCGCCTTCGGGCAATGCCTCCAACAGTGTAACAGATACAAAGCCATTGGCCGAGCCACCTTTTTGCACCTTTATCTTTTTGAAAAAATGGCCTTCTGTGCTTTCTTTTTCGAGGTAGTAGATAAAATCATCCTCGCCTTCCTGTACCACCGCCACTTCCGGCAGTGCGTCCGAGCTGCCCATGTCCGAGGTCGCTATATGTGCTTCCAAAAATGCGCCGTTCACGAAGTTGGTTTGTGCTGCTGGGCTGCCCTGCAATTTGGCGTGGACTCGCACCGCCCGCTTCTCTGGGTCGAGCGTTTTGTCAAGGCTATAAATCACGGCCGGATAGATTTTTGACGCATCAGCAGGAAAAACGAGCTGCACTAGTTGCCCATTTTTCACCTTCAGAATATCCTTTTCATACACCCAAAGGTCAGCGTGGAGTTGGCTCATGTCCATCACTTCGCAAATGAGTGTGCCCGGCTGCACTGCCGCACCCACATTGCTGTGGATCGCCGTCACGATGCCGTTCACGGGGGAGGTGAGCGTGAGTTGTGTGGTGAGGTTCGCTGCGGTCAGTTTGTCCGGATTTATTTGGTACTGCCGCAATTTGGCGGCTAACACAGCGGCAGTTGTCTTGGCAGTCCGCAGGTCGGCGTCGGCCTTTTGGAAGTTTTTTAAGGCCGTTGCATCAGCATCTTTCAGCAATTTGTAACGGTCAAATTCCGATTGTAGGAATACCAGTCGGTCTTTGTTTTCCAAGAATTGCTGTTGCATATCAAGCAGGTCCGGTTTGCGCACCGTGGCCAGGACTTGACCTTTGCGCACCGTGGCGTTCAGCGTTGCGCGCAGGTCAGCGAGAATGCCATCGGAAAAGGCCGTTACCTCCGCCGTGTGCTCTTGGTGGACGACGAGTTGGGCATTCACTCGAAGGTCTTCCGAGATATTCTTTTTGGCCAAAACGGCGTATTCGATGCCAGCCAGTTTCACCTGTTCCGGCGAGAGATGTGCGAGGCCATCCACACCTTGGGGAGCGGTGTAAGTGTGGTCGTGGTTGTTGTCAGCGCCCGCTTCGTGAGAGTGGCCCGCTTCGCCGCATGACCAAAATGCGGTCAAAATGATTAGGAAGAAAAAGGTATTTTTCATTGTAAAATGTTGATTTTTAAAACCTTGTGTCCCTCCGTGCCTCTGTGTTGAGAATCCTTAAACACGGAGGCACGGAGGGGCACAGCGCACTTTTATTGTCCAGTTAAAGCTTCCAACTCAATAATCGTTTGGTTCAGCCCTAGCAAGTTCTCCAAATGCTGCAACTCAATGCCCGCTGCCTGTTCCAGCAACTGCACAAAATCGGCGTAGCTCATTTCGCCTTGCGAATAGTTCAGCTCGCCCGTGCGGAGCAGTTCAGCAGCCAGCACCCTACCCTCGGCCGTGTAGTATTCCAGCAAAATCAGGTACTTCTCCTGCTCGTGGAGCAAATGCCCAAGCTCGTTCTGCTGGGCAAGCATGGTTTGCCGAAGCTCCGCATTCGCTGCCGCAATGCCGATTCCTGCCGATTCCGATTGCGCTTTCAGCGACTTTTTGAACAACGGCACGTTCAGACCCAACTGCCAACCGGGATAAATGTCGCCATTGCCGAGGTACTGCCCGTACACGCCCGCCGAGGCGGTTGGGGCAAATTTTGCCTTCGTCAACTCCTGCTCCGAGCGGGCCACTTCGACAAGGCTTTTGCTGTATTTGGCCATCGTCGAGGTTCGCAAAAGCGTCGTGTCGGCAATGGAAAACTCGCCCTCGTGCAGCCGCTCCACCACGGGCTGCACGGCCTCATCCAGCCCCAGCATTTGCCCCAAAACAATGCGGTCGAACTCGATTTCGTGATAGACCGTACGAGCATCCAGTCGGATTTGTGCAGCCTTGTCTTGCGCAGCCAACTTCTCTGCCAGCGATACGTCGCCCGCCCGGTAGCGGGCATCCGCCGATTTCGCCACCCGCTGATAGACACTATCGAGACGATTGTACAGCGTTGACTTGCCGTCAAGGTAGCTGAGGTGGTGGTAAATATCCCGCACTTGCCGCACGATGTCCTGTCGGGTCATGCCCTGCCGTGCCTCGGCCTGCATTTGCCGACTGGCATGCAGGTCCCGGTTGGCTCGGGTCATTTTCCCCGAAGGGAAATTCTGGTTTAGACCAACAGTCGTCGTGCCGAACACGCCAAGGTCAGGGTCGGCGGTCACGTTGTGAAAAAGCTGTGAATGCTCCCAAGGGGCACCTGCGTTTTTCAACACCTCCTGCTGGCGGATGTACTGGCTCGTGGCCTCCATCGCCGGGTGGGTTTTGAGCGCCATTTCGATGGCTTGTTGCTCGGTGAGGGTGGTTTGGGCGGAAAGGCTTTTTATTAAAAAAAACAGCACCGCCAATACAATTATATTTTTCATAAGTTGTTGAAAATCATTTTTTTAAACTCTAAAAAGGTAAAGACGAGTTGGGTTCTCAAGCCTCGATTTGCCTTTGAGATTTCCTAAAAAACATCGCATACAACACCGGCAAAACTACTAGTGTCAGCAAGGTCGAAGTAACCAAACCTCCGATGACCACCGTCGCCAATGGCCGCTGCACCTCCGCCCCTGCCCCATGCGAAATCGCCATCGGAAGGAAGCCGAGCGAAGCCACCGCCGCTGTCATCAGCACAGGGCGCAGGCGCACCAGTGCACCCCGTACGATACGCTCGTTGACGTTGGTCACGCCCTCCTGCTCCAGTTGTTTGAAATAGGAAATGAGCACGATGCCGTTGAGCACCGCCACCCCAAACAGGGCGATGAAACCCACCCCCGCCGAGATGCTAAATGGCATGTCCCGAAGCAGCAGCGCAAACACGCCACCCACCGCCGACATGGGGATGGCGGTGAAGATTAACGTGCTCTCTTTCAAGGAATTAAAGGTGAAATACAACAACCCGAAGATGAGCAGCAATGCCACCGGAACAGCAATGCTGAGCCTAGCCTTGGCAGCTTTCAAGTTCTCGAATTGGCCGCCGTAAGTGAAATAGTAGCCGCTTGGCAGTTTCAGCCTCCCTTCCAACGCCTGCTGCACATCGGCAATGGCGCTCTCCACGTCACGGCCCCGCACATTGGCACTCACGACGATTCGGCGGCGGCCATCGTCCCGGCTGATTTGCGCAGCACCAGGTCGGTAGTTCACGTCAGCAACCTCGGAGAGGGGAATGAGTTGGCCGTTGGGGGTGGCGATGGGCAATTGGCGCACATCCTCGATGTCGGCACGGTGGTCGGCGGCAAGGCGCACCACAAGGTCGAAGCGGCGCTCGTCCTCGAAGATGGCACCGGCAGCCGTGCCTGCGAAGGCAGTGCGGAGCGCCTCGTTCACGTCCTTGACGTGGAGACCATAGCGGGCGATTTTGGCGTAGTCGTAGCGTGCGACAATTTGAGGGAGGCCCTCTATTTGCTCGACTTTCAGGTCGGCTAGTCCCTGCACATCCTTGATAATATTCTCCACCCGATGGCCCGCACGGGCAAGGCTGTCGAGGTTGTCACCAAAGATTTTTACGGCAATATCCGAGCGCACCCCAGTCATCATTTCATCGAAACGCATCTTAATGGGCTGCGTGAATTCGAAAGCCATGCCAGGCACTTGATAGACTTTTTCCTCAATCATTCCGACGAGTTGCTCCTTCGTTTCCGCTTTTGTCCAGCCTTCCATTGGCTTCAATAAAATGACATTGTCGGCGGTTTCCGGTGCCATTGGGTCGGTCGGGATTTCGGCAGAACCGATTTTTGAAATGACCTGCTCCACCTCATCCGGGAAATTTTCGAGGATGATTTTTTGTGCCAACCGATGGCTTTCCAGTGTTTGCGTGAGCGAGGTGCCGGGCTTGCAAAAGCCATGCATCATCAGGTCGCCTTCGTCGAGGGTAGGGATAAATTCACCGCCCATTCGAGAGAAAAGAAAAACAGCGAGTACGAACACAGCAACCGTTGCACCAAGCACCATTTTCTTCCAATGCAAAGCAAAATTGAGCGAAGGCAGATAGAGTTTTTGAAAAAAACCAATGATGCGGTCGGCAAAAGTCTTTTCCGCCTTGAGTTTTTTACTCAAAAATGCAGCACCCATGGCTGGCACATAAGTCAGCGACAAAAGCAATGCTCCGATGAGCGCAAAGCTGACGGTCTGCGCCATGGGCTTGAACATCTTGCCCTCCACGCCCGTGAGCGACAGGATGGGCAGGTAAACGATGAGGATGATGATGACGCCGAAGACGCTGGAACGCATGATTTTACTGGAAGAAAAG
>JAHEAS010000048.1 GCA_024642645.1 Saprospirales bacterium
TTATCGCTGCCGGGCTGCTCAACGACCCGATGGAACATTGCCATATCGTCACCTCCACAACGCACAAAACGCTGCGTGGTCCCCGTGGTGGCATCATTATGATGGGCAAAAACATAGACAACCCGTGGGGTCGAGCGATGAAGAACGGCAGCCTGATAAAAATGGGCACTATCCTCAACAGTGGCGTTTTCCCTGGGATGCAGGGCGGACCGTTAGAGCACGTCATCGCTGCCAAGGCTGTAGCTTTCGGTGAGGCCTTGCAACCGGAGTTCAAGGCTTACGGCGCCCAAGTGATGAAAAATGCACAGGCGATGGCGGCGGCTTTTGTTGAAAAAGGCTATAAAATCATATCCGGCGGCACAGATAATCACCTGATGCTGATTGACCTACGCTCAAAGGGCGTTACGGGCAAGCAGGCCGAGGAAGCACTCGTTCGGGCGGATATTACGGTAAACAAGAACATGGTGCCATTCGACACGGCCACCCCGATGGTCACTTCTGGCATCCGCATCGGCACGGCAGCCATGACCACCCGTGGCTTCACCGAAGCTGAATTCCGCCGCACCGTCGAGTGGATCGATGCACTAGTGATGGACGTGGAGAACGAGGAGTTGATTGTGGAGACGAGGAATGAGGTGAACAGGTTCATGGAGGGGTTCCCGCTCTATGAGGCATCTTCTGTAATAGTTTAAAAATGGCCAACACCGCCACTTACAATATCAAACTGCCCCAGTTCGAGGGGCCATTCGACCTGCTACTTTTCTTCATTGAGCGGGATGAGTTGGATATTAACAACATCCCTATACACTCCATCACTGAGGATTTTCTCGACTATATCCGCCACATGGAGGCGCTGAATGTGGACTTGGCCAGTGAGTTCATTCTCGTGGCGGCTACGCTCTGCCGCATCAAGGCAAAGATGCTCATCCCCCGCAAGCCAGTGGACGAGGAGGGCAACGAGATTGACCCACGAGAAGAATTGGTGAACCGCCTGTTGGAATACAAGCGCTACAAAAGCGTACTCGAAGAAATGCGTCAGTTTGAAGAAACCCGTGCGCTGCGGGAGCATCGGGGAAACGTCAGCCGGGAACTGCAACAAATCGCCACGAAGGCACTGGTGGACGTCGAGTTAGAAAGCCTTACCCTGTTCAAGCTGCTCAAAACTTTTGAAAGACTCCTGAACCGGATGGAGTTGGAGGACAAAAAGCACGTGGTACACACCATTGTCAAGTTCGACTACACCATTGCCGGACAGCAAGACTATATCTTTTCTAAAATTAACAAAGGCAAAAAAGCGGACTTTAGGTCGCTGTTTGCGAAGCTCGAAAACCGTATCCAAGCTATTGTGACTTTTCTCGGGCTGCTGGAATTACTCAATATGCAACGATTAGCCATCACCCAAGGACTGGGGATGAATAATTTTTGGGTGAGCTTGCCGGAGGAAAAAGAGGTGGTGGAGGTAGTGGATATGCCTGACCCGAGCGATAATTGATTCCAACACGAAAGCACTTAAGCAGATAAAGGGATGCAGCGTTTTGATACACTGCGTCCCTTTGTCTTTTCTGGATACTCTTGTGGCCCCCTCAACTCAAGCGCCCCTTTGACTTCATCATCCTGTCAATATCCCTTTTAGAGTCTTTTGCCTTGATAGATTCTCGTTTGTCAAACGATTTTTTGCCCTGCGCCAGGGCGATTTCCACTTTCACCAAGTTTCTGTCCGAGAAATAAATCTTATAGGGCACAATACTCAAGCCCTTTTCCTTTACCTTTTTTTCAAGCTTTCGCAATTCGGATTTGTGGAGCAACAGCTTGCGGTCACGACGTGAGGGGCGTGCACTGTAGGCATTGGCGTTTTCGTATTCCTTGATGTACATGCTTTTTATCCAAAGCTCCCCGTGGATAAACATACAATAAGCATCGCTGAGACCAGCATGGCCTGCCCGTATGGACTTCAACTCCGCCCCACCCAATACGATGCCCGCCTCAATATTGGAGAGGAATTGGTATTCGTGAGAGGCTCGACGATTGACTATTTCTTTTGTTTGTGCCATTTATTTTGGTTGATGGTTTCGCGGGTCAAAAGTTTCAGTGGAAAAACTACTTCAATTTAACAGCAGTTCCATACGCCAGAATCTCAGCAGCGTGCTGATTGACCATTGAAGTCACGAAACGCACGTTAATAACGGCATCAGCACCGATTCGTTCAGCATCGGCCAACATTCTTTGAATGGCGTGCTCCCGAGAGTCGGCCAGCAACTTGGTGTACTCATGTATTTCCCCACCGACGATATTGCGCAAGCCTGCAACAATGTCACGGCCTATATTTCTGGCCCGAACGGTGTTCCCGCGGGCAATGTCAATGACTTCGACTACCTCCCTTCCTGGAATGTAATCGGTACTGGACAAAAGGATTTTATGGTGCGTCATTTTTCTTGATAATTATTGGTTTAAGGCTCGAACAAACAGCACGACGCCGAATACGATAAGCGTCACCCCGGCTACTTTTCTAATCAAAAGGATATTTTTAGGCTTCAACCAACGTCGCAGGGACTTGGCCAACCCGACTTTAATGCTGTCCGTGCAAACAATTGTACCGAATAGTCCGCCATAAAAAAGCTGTGCTTGGTCAGGCTCCAACGCTTCTTCCGTAAAAAGCATTCCCGAAACACCCAACCAGAAAAAAAACGTAAACGGGTTGACGGTGTTAATAAGGAAGCCTTTCGTCCAAAGGGAAAATCGGGAGGAGAACCTGACAGCTTTTTTCTGTTCAAAATGTTCTTCTGGCGGCGGCTTTAGCAACAACATACTCCCTCCTACCACAAACAAGATGACGCCTCCGGCAATACCCAACCAAAACTCCAGCCCATCCCACTTTGCCAATTCGGCCACGTAGGATACCCCAAAATAGGTAATAGCCACAAATATCAGGTCGCTGACCCAGATGCCAGCTGCTACCATGACGCCCGCCCGGAAACCCTCCTCGATGCTCGTCTGCAACAAGGCAAATACGATTGGCCCAGTGAGCACACTGAGCACAAGTCCGAGTTTGATGCCGTTCCAGAGTAGTTCCATGTTGACTTGGCCGATAAAATCGAATTCAAATTATTTTTAAAAATATTTTAAACCCACTGAACATCAGTCCGTTGCTGTCTTCTAAGCCAAAAACCGTCTTTTTTAAAAATAGACAGTCGCAACCAATTTGCGCTTGCCTCCGTAATTTCGGAACTCACAAAGGTAAATGCCCTGCCAAGTGCCAAGATTCAACTTACCACCCGAAATCGGGATGGTAATTGAAGCACCGGACAGCACCGCCTTCACATGAGCAGGCATATCATCTGACCCTTCGAGGGTATGCGTGAGGAATGGCAAACCTTCTGGAACGAGGCGGTTAAAGAACCCTTCGAAATCCACCCTGACCGATGGGTCAGCGTTTTCGTTGATGGCAAGCCCAGCACTGGTGTGCTTGATAAACAGATGCAACAAGCCTTCCGACGGCAAAGGTTTGATTTGGTCCATTACTTCATGGGTAATCAAGTGAAACCCACGTGTGTAAGCAGCCAACAAAATCTCGGTCTGTTTGATCATTTTTGAAAAAATAGGGTTCAGGTGCTTTGCAAAATTAGAAAGTTTAAGGCTTTACCAGTTTTTTTTTCACAGGTGGGGGGCCCTATGTTTTGTTGACCAAAAGGCATCAATGCCAAATCTTAGAGGAAAATGTGGGCTTAAATTAGATTTTTATGGCATATTTTTCGCTGTTGATTCCGCTACCAACCTAAGAACGCTACAAAACGCCTTGTTTTACTGATATTATTATTTTTTTTACCAATACAATAGTCGAAAAATAATTCGGGTATATTTACGCAAACACTGGTTTATTCGGAAAAATTTTTATTATTTTGGAAAAATTTTCCTCTCAGCATTCACTGTGGACAAGCTAATCAGAGAACACCAATCAAGTAGAAACGATGCTGAAACAACAACTTACTCATAAGTTACAACAGAAACTTTCCCCACAACAGATCCAGTTGATGAAGCTTTTGCAGATACCAACTGCAATCCTTGACCAACGGATACAGGAAGAATTGGAAGCCAACCCTGCACTGGAAGAAGGCGATACCTTGGAAGAAGAATTCATGGAATTAGGCCGAACAGAGGACACCAAAGCAGAAGACGACCAACCTGAGCGCGAAAGCGAAAACGACAGCGAAGGGGAAAACGAGGTGGATGACCTGGAGCGGGAAGAGACCATGCCGGAAGAAGAGGTGTTGCTTGACGACTACCTCAACGACTACATGGACGACGACGAAGCCAGCTACAAATACCAAGCAGAAACTGGTGGCCAAGACGAAGAAAATAAGACCTTGCCCGTAGCCGTAGAGGACACCTTCCACGAATACCTCGAAACGCAGATTGGCATGCTCGATTTCAAAGAAGAAAGAGAGCGCATCATTGCCCGGCAGATCGTCGGCAGCATTGATGACGACGGCTACCTTCGCCGTGAGAACGATGCCATCCTCGACGACTTGGTTTTTTCACAAAACGTGAGTGCTAGGCCGGAAGAAATCGAATTCTGGCTTGCCAAAATCCAGCGTTTCGATCCGCCGGGTGTAGGTGCTAGAAACCTTCAGGAAAGCCTGCTGCTCCAGATTGAGCACAAAATGACGAGAACGGAGACCGCCTTTGATGAGCGGCTCATCCTGCAAATTTCCCGAAAAATAATTGCGAACTACTTCGATGAGTTCACCAAGAAACACTACCAGCGCCTCCAGCGCCAGCTCAACCTCACCGAGGATGAACTGAAGGAGGCCATTGATGAAATTCTCAAGCTGAACCCGAAGCCTGCCAGCGGCCACGTTACGAACTCCCGCAGCACGCACTACATTGTGCCGGATTTCATCATCATCAACAACGATGGCGAGTTGGAGCTTTCGCTCAACTCCCGCAATGCGCCCGACCTCCATATCAACAACCACTACCGGGACATGTTGCGCTCCTACAAGCACACTGTTACTGGTCGACGGGCTACGAACAAGGAAAAGGAGGCCATCATGTTCATCAAGCAAAAGATTGACAGCGCCAAATGGTTCATTGACGCCATCCGCCAGCGGCAGCAGACAATGTTCAACACCATGTACGCCATCATGAACTACCAGTACGACTATTTCACGAGCGGCGACCAGAAGTGCCTCCGTCCGATGATTTTGAAGGACATCGCCGACATCACTGGGCTGGACATCTCCACCGTTTCACGGGTGGCCAACAGCAAGTTCGTGCAGACGGAGTTTGGCACCAAGCGCCTCAAGGATTTCTTTTCTGAAAGCCTACAGACGCAAGACGGCGAAGAAGTTTCCACTTTGGAGGTAAAGAAAATACTGACCGACATCATCAGTGCCGAAAACAAGCGCAAGCCGCTTTCGGACGAGAAGCTAAAAAGCATGTTGATGAAAAAAGGCTACAATATCGCCCGCCGCACCGTGGCAAAGTACCGGGAGCAATTGAATATCTCGGTAGCAAGGTTGCGGAAAGAGCTTTAGAACAGCAGTTTATGATAAATGAAAACGGGCTTCGTCAGGAATGGCGAGGCCCGTTTTTGTTTTGGCAAAATCACAACGGTATATTCCCATGCTTCTTCCTCGGCAATTTATCCACCTTATTTTCCAGCATCGCAAACGCCTTAATCAGCTTCCGCCGTGTGTCTTTTGGGTCAATGACCTCGTCAATGAAGCCCCGTTGCGCCGCCCGGTAGGGATTGGCGAAGGTCTCTTGGTACTCCCTTTCCTTTTCGGTCAGCATGGCGGCTGGGTCAGCAGCTGATTCGATTTCCTTTTTGAAAATGATTTCAGAGGCACCTTTTGCGCCCATTACCGCAATCTCAGCGCTGGGCCAAGCAAAGTTCATGTCCGCACCGATGTGCTTCGAGTTCATTACATCGTAAGCGCCGCCGTAAGCCTTGCGGGTGATGACGGTGACTCGTGGCACAGTGGCTTCACTGAAAGCGTAGAGCAGCTTGGCGCCATTGGTAATTATGCCGTTCCACTCCTGGTCGGTGCCGGGAAGGAAGCCGGGCACGTCCTCCAGCACCAGCAGCGGGATGTTGAAGCAGTCGCAGAAGCGCACGAAACGGGCGCCCTTTCTGCTCGAATTCACGTCGAGCACGCCGGCCATGCTAATGGGCTGGTTGCCCACGATGCCGATGCTGCGGCCTGCCAGCCTTGCGAAGCCGACGACGATGTTCTCGGCCCATTCCTCGTGTATTTCAAAAAAGGAATCTTCGTCCACGATGCCGCCAATGACCTCCCGCATGTCGTAAGGTTGGTTGGCATTTTCGGGGATGATGTCGGTAAGTTTTGGACGCAGTTCATCGCTAAGGTCGTAGGGCAGGCGTGGTGTTTTTTCTTCGCAATTCTGAGGGACATACGACAGCAGTCGCTTGATTTTTTCAAGGCAATCCAACCCGTTCACGGCAGTGAGGTGCGTCACGCCGGACTTGGTGGCGTGGGTATGTGCCCCACCCAATTCTTCGGAAGTCACCTCCTCGTTGGTCACGGTCTTAACCACGTTCGGGCCAGTGACGAACATGTAGCTCGTGTGCTCCACCATGATGGTGAAGTCGGTCATGGCAGGTGAGTAAACAGCTCCGCCAGCGCATGGGCCCATGATGGCCGAAATCTGTGGGATGACGCCACTTGAGCGCACATTTCGGTAGAAAATATCGGCGTAGCCGCCCAACGAGTTCACACCCTCTTGAATCCGGGCCCCGCCGGAGTCGTTTAGGCCAATTACGGGAGCGCCATTTTTCATCGCCAAATCCATGATTTTGCAAATCTTCTCAGCGTGTGTCTCCGATAGTGAGCCGCCAAACACGGTAAAGTCTTGCGCAAAAACATAGACCAACCGCCCATGAATGGTACCATAGCCCGTGACCACCCCATCACCCAGAAAGATTTGCTCCTGCATCCCAAAATCGTCGCAGCGGTGGGTAACCAGCATCCCGATTTCTTCAAAAGAACCTTCGTCCAACAGGAAATGCAGCCGTTCCCGAGCGGTCAGCTTGCCTTTTTGATGTTGCGAAGCGATACGTTTTTCACCGCCACCGAGCTTAGCTTCAGCTATTTTCTGGTCGAGTAGTTCGAGTTTCTTGTTCATAATTTGGATTTATTTATCCCTTCGGGACGATTTACGACTGGAGCACCACTAGGTTGGAAGACTTTATCATTGAAAAAAGTAAATATCCGTGTCTCGTTTTTAAATTCAATTTCTGGGGCAAAGGTAACCACAAGGTTTTCAAACAAAAAAGCCATGATAAAACAACGGAGGGCGAAGCTGCTTAACAGCTTCGCCCTCAATCGTAAATCGTCCCAAAGGGATAAATAAATCCGCAACCGTAAATCGATTTATCCTTCCTCCTTCCGCCGATTGATTTCGTCTCGAATCTTGGCGGCTTGCTCGTAGTCCTCCTTGCCAAGCACGTCTTCCAGCAAGCGGGACAATTCTTCAACGGAATAGGAACTAAGGGCAGCGCCCTTTGTTGCTTTTTGTTTTGTAGCAGCACCACCGCCACGGCTGGAAGAGGCTTTTTTGGTAGTGCCTTCCGGTTCTTCAAGCACTACTCCAGCGGCGTCGAGGATGAATTCGTAGGTGAAAATCGGACAGTTGAAACGCACGGCCATGGCCAGTGCATCGGAGGTGCGGGAGTCAATTTCATGTATCTCGCCGTTGCGTTCGCAGACCAGCCGGGCGTAGAAAATGCCGTCCAACAGGTTATTGATGATGACTTCTTTAAGGTCAACGTTGAAGGTTTCAAAGGCATTTTTGAACAGGTCGTGGGTCAAAGGGCGGTTAGGAGCCATGCGCTCCATGGCAACAGCGATTGCCTGTGCCTCGAAGCCGCCGATGACGATGGGCAGCCGGCGGGTGCCGTTTTGCTCGCCCAAAACCACGGCGTAATTGTGCGACTGCGTGACGCTATGGGACAGGGCAACTATATCGAGTTCTATTTTTTTCATCGAAGCCAAGGTTTTTTAAAATTGGTTGATGGTTGTGGGCTAACGGTTGACGGCATTCAAAGCGTTGATTTTAAAAATATTGTGTCATGTCAAATCTGCGCAACCACCCGTGTTTTGATTTGCTCGAAAAAAAGATTGCTAGTCCCTTTTTCCAAAATGCTTGCGAATTTCTGCTTTTCCTTTGAAAACAACAATCCGCTTTTTGAAATATATCCTATTGGACTGCAATTAATTGGCCAGTAGCAAACCAGGACATCTAATTTTTGTAAAAGTAAAAAGAAGGTTGCAAAAGTGGGAGGCGGCAAGAGAATTTACCACCTCAATGATAAAAACAGTTTCGGGTGAAATGGTCCTAAAATCCTGACAACCAGCCATTTCACCCGAAAAACAAAATCACTTATCAATTTCAATCACTGTCGCCACCGCATTTTTACCGTTCAGGTCACAAGCGAATTCTACGGCATCGGGGGCTGAGAACTTAACATTCGGCACTTCCACAGGCCCGATGGCTTCCCGCACCTTGCCGAGATAAGTGCCTTGGCGACTGGTGTTGATGCGGCTGTTCACCACGTTCCAGTCGAGCGGCGACTTGGACACCACTACTGCGATATAGTCCCGTTTACCCTTGTCGTCGGGTGTCATGGAATGGTCCTTCGGAAACAGGCGGGTACCCGTGATGCCGCAGTACGGGGAGTGCTTTTCGGTGTAGGGGAACAGCACGTAGCTCGACCCATCTACCTCCTGCCCAAATACATAAACGTAACATTCGATGGAGTTGGTGATGGCCACTTTGAACTTGGTGCCCATTTTCATCGGTATTCGGGTGCGAAAGGTGCGGTCGCCCGCCGCCGCTAACGGAATCAACGTTTGTGAGGCATTGTCCACGAGACCGAATTTCACCGAAAGCTTGTTCGTGTCGTACTTCATGGCATCGCCCATCGGGTAGAGGCCGTAGCATTCTTTGGTGAAATGCTCGAATGCATCGTAGGGTATCCAGGCTGTGCCGTTGTTACCCCACTCAGGGCCCCAGGAGTTCATGATTTGCACCATCTGCCTGTCATCGTCGTAGCCAATAACACACATGGCGTGGCCGCTGAAGCCGTAACCGCTATAGTCCCGCTGGGTAGGCTGCCAGACGCTTTTGCCGACCATGTTCTGCATGAACGTGCCGCCCACCATCATGCCGATGACGACCGGAGCGCCTTGGGCAAGGTGCTGCTTCACGCCCTGCATGTCGAGGCCATAGTCGTTGCCACCACGGGAGAGGCGGTTGTAGCCTTTGGTGCGGAACTGTGCCGCCTCCGTTGCCATTGACTGGGTGGGTTGGCGGCTGCAGTCGCTGTCGTCGTAGCCAAATTTGCCGAACGGCAGGTCGCCATGCTTCTGCAAGGTCTCCATGGCGTTGTTCATGTAGGCACCGTTGCAGCCATCAAGGGCTATCTGGTTGTAGAGGTAGGATGGGCTAAAAGCCACGCTGTTTGGGTCAACACCCGTGGCCCTCGCTTGAAGGATGGTGCGTGCTGCGTAGCTGCTGGCCCAACCCACGCAGGAGCCTTGGTTGCCTTGGTGCATTCGTTTGGGGGCATATTTCAGCAAGGAGACCGAGCGTGGAAGCTGATTTTCTGCGCCACCGTAACTGGTGGACAGCGGCTCGAAAACATTAGCCTTGTCGTATTCCGCTTCGCTCAAAACGGCACCAAAAGTGAACTGTTCTTGGTCATCGGCGCCACCGCCAGATAGGTCACCGCTGCCGGAAAGGTCGCCGCACCCACCACTCATAAAGTACCAGATGGCCACGCCCGCCAGCACCAGTAGTAGCAGTTTTGGTTTTTTGAATAAAAATCCAAGCGCGAGCGGTAGCAATTGTAGCAACCCGCCCATGCCTCCGCCTCCAGTGTTGCGACCTCCGCCACTGTTGGTATTTCTTTTAGGCTGTTCGGGGTCTTGTTCCATTCTGATTGGCATGGCGTCTGTTTTTTGTTAATGAAAAATGAGGCGAAATTTAGGGATTTCTGTCATCAAACTTCCCTGAAGTTTCCGGTTTGTATTTTTTGAAAAATAAAAAAGCCATCAATTTAAATCCAATTTGGGTAAAAACTGATGGCTTTCCCTTAGTTATTTATACGAAAGTCCTTGTAAATCGTCACTTGTTGGCAGCCAGTTCCAGCCGCTCCATCAGGCGGGAAGACACCCGAAGGAAGTCCATTTCGGTGATGATTCCCACCAGTTCATTGTCCTTTTGGTGTACGACAGGGAGGCAGCCCACCTTGTTTTCCCGCATGATTTGCAGCGCTGCCATGATGGTTGTCTTTGGCGTCACCGTCAGTGGCGTTTTCAACATAATGTCCTCCACGGAAGAGGTTGGCGTTACATCACTGAGCTTGTTGTTGTGCGAATAGTGGCGAAGCAGGTGGCGCGAGGTGACAAGCCCTACGAGCCTTCCTTTGGAATCCTCCACGGGCATGTAGCGGATTTTGCGCCAGTTCATCATCTCCGCCACAAAGTCTATCAAGATGTCCTTTTGGACAGTGATGAGGTCGGTGGTCATGAATTCCTCGACACGGAGGCGGCTTGGAACATACTCTTCCAGTTCGCTTGGTTCGGGCAATGGCCAGGTGTGTACGGGCATTTCTTTTTCCTGATTTTTGACGATGCAGGCGGTCATCACGGCCGTAGCCTCGTCGGTGGTGATGGATTCTTTTAGTTTGGTAAAGGCCCGGAGCTGCCAACGGGCGCCGGTCATGTGCGCCTTTGCACGGTCATGGATGATGCCAAGGTAACGGTCAATATCGGCGGAGTCCACGCCTTTTGATTCAAGGCCTTCTCTTGCAATAGGCAGTAATTCATTGATAATCAAATCAGTAGCAGAGTATTTCTTGTCGTCAAACCAATTGAATTTGGTGTCAATACCATATTGCGCAGCCTTCATAAAATTGTCCCGAACATCTTCCCAAGAAAGTCGGGTGGTCACGTCGGCACATCTTTTCTGCATGCCAATCATAGCCCCCAGCCAAAAGGCGGCATTGGCCACCTCGTCCACGATGGTAGGCCCTGCTGGCAGTACCCTCGCTTCGATGCGCAAGTGCGGCTGACCATTGTCACTAATACCATAGCAGGGGCGGTTCCAGCGGTAAACCGTGGAGTTGTGAACTTGTAGCGCCTTTAGTTTGGGTGTTTTTTTCTTCAAAATTTGCGCAATGGAGTCCTCTACCTCGTCGGCGGTCATGAGTACCCGGAAACGGGCGATGTCTTCTTTGTAAATTTCAAGAATAGAGCCGTGGAGCCATCCATTACCAAAGTTGACCCTTGGACTGCGCTCCCTCAGGTGGTCGTGCGAGGTACGGGTGTCAAGCGCCTGCTGAAACAGGGCTATCCGGGTTTCATGCCAAAGGCGCTTGCCGAACACCATTGGCGAGTTAGCGGAGATGGCGATGATGGGCCCCGTGAGCATCTGGGCGATGTTGTAGAGGC
>JAHEAS010000619.1 GCA_024642645.1 Saprospirales bacterium
ACCTGACAATCAAACCGGCCTTTTTGACTTGTCCTTCTTTTTGTCCGGTAGCGGTAACACACTTGTCCGTATTTACAATCTCTCTGGAAGGGTGCTTTATGAGTATGACTTGGGTAATTTTAGCGGTAATTTCAGTGACAGCGTGGATATCTCCCAGAACGGTGTAGGCAACTACTTCCTTGAAATAACCCAGAAAGGAAAAGTTTTTACCAAAAAAATCACGCTTTCGAAGGACTAAAAAAGTTGACACATTTAAACGGAATGGCTTGGTTGTTACTTGACAATCAGGCCATTCAGGTATTTTACTTTCTCAAAAAGCAGCTATAAAAAAAATCTCTCTCTGAAAGATTTTGAATTCCACCGGAACTATTTTTACATTTGCGCCGCTTTACAAAAAAGCACAAATGATTTTTTTAAAATATCATCATTAATTTCCCCCTGTAGCTCAGCTGGTTAGAGCGCCGGTTTGTGGAGCCGGAGGTCAGCGGTTCGATCCCACTCGGGGGGACTTTCAAAGCATTACTTCTTCGGGGTGATGCTTTTTTTTTGATTTGAGGTTTTGAGGTTTTGAGGAATTGGGGATTCGAGCAGAACAGAAATAAATGCACGGCTCCCTCAAATCCTCAAATCCTCAATTCCTCGCATCCTCAATACAATGGAAAGAGGCAATATTCCACGCAAAATCAAGGGTTTTCGTGACATCGACGCAGACATGAACGAGCTTCGGCAGACCATAATCCGTGAGGCTGCAAAAGTATATCGCTCCTATGGCTTCGAGCATTGGGACACGCCCGTGCTGGAGTATGCCGATGCCCTGGGTAAGTACATGCCAGACGAGGACACTGTTGACAAGGGCGTTTACAATTTCCGAAATCCAGAAGAGGAGCCGGTTCTACTCACCGATGGCTCCGAAATGCGGGACGCCGAGCGCAAAGTCGTGATGGAATTCCATCCGTTGGCCATGCGCTACGACCTTACAGCACCACTTGCTAGGGTTTATTCTGAGCGACTTTTTACGGATGTTAAAAGGGGCCAAATCATGGAATCCAATGCCCCGCTGTTCCGCAGATTTCAATATGGGCCAGTGTATCGTTACGAGTTGAAACTCCTGCCAGGCCGCTTTCGGGAGTTTTGGCAAATTGACTTCGATACCGTCGGAACTTCAGATGTGGCTGCCGATGCCGAGGCGTGTATGATTCTTTCCGATGCGCTCGAAGCCATTGGTTTAGCGCCAAGTACTTACATCGTAAAAGTCAACAACCGCAAGGTCTTGAAGGGCTTTTTGGAGTCGGTAGGCATCCAGAGTGAAGCGCAGGAAGGTGCTGTGCTTAGGGTCATTGACAAGCTGGACAAAATCGGCTGGGACGATGTAAAACTCGAGCTTGGAAAAGGTAGGGTGGACGCCTCCGGCTCAAAAGTTGACGGTCTTGGCTTGGCCGAAACGACACTTGAAAAAATAGTTTCGTTCCTGAAATTGGCCACGGGCGTTTCGTCCCGTGTTGATGTTTTGCAAAAATTCGAGGAAGTCGCTGGTTCAAACCCAACGGCTGCCGAGGGCATTGCGGAGCTGAAAAAGATGGATGCGCTCTGGGCAAAACTCGGCTTCGACGAGTCACGCATCATTTTCGACCCGAGCCTAATGCGAGGCATGGCCTACTACACCGGGCCTGTTTTTGAAGTGGAGTCGCTGTTGAGTTACAAGGATGAAAAAGGCCGGGAACGTCGGGTCGGTTCCATTTGTGGTGGTGGACGATATGATGGATTGGTGGAAAAGCTGCTCGGCCTCAAGGTGCCTGCTACTGGCGCTTCCATCGGCGTTGACCGCTTGGCGGAACTGCTGCGCATGGCAAAACCGGGCAAAGTGACGGCGCAAGGTCCGGTTTTTATCGCCTATTTCGATGATGAGTTGCAGACAGAATATTACCGCATTGCCCGATTGCTCCGGAATGCAGGAATTAATGCTGAGGTCTATGTTGGCTATGCCAAAGGCTTTAAAAAAATGAAAAAGCAAATGGCCTATGCAGATGATAAAAACTGTCCGCTTGCCATCCTCATCGGAGGCGACGAAGCGGCAAAAGGCGTTGCAACGGTGAAAAACTTGAAACTAGGAAAGGAACTTGAAAACACAACTTCGGATAAGCAAACTTGGATAAATCAGGTTCAACAGGAAGTGCCGCTCAACGATTTGGTGGATTATGTTCTAAAACAACTGGCCCAATGAAGTCTGCCATCAAGTCCATGCTGCTAGATAGCATCTCCATGAAACAGGCGATGTTGCATGATGACCGACTATTGACCATCGTGGAAGGCGTTGTGAATCAGGTGGTTGGAACCTTTGAACAAGGTGGCAAAGTGCTTTTTTGTGGCAATGGAGGCAGTGCGGCAGATGCCCAGCACTTGGCTGCTGAGCTATCTGGCCGATTTTATAAAAACCGAAAAGCGTTGTTTGCGGAGGCACTCCATGTTAATTCTTCTTTCGTCACGGCGGTTGGCAATGACTACGGCTTTGAGGCTGTTTTTGAGCGGGCAGTGGAGGCGATGGGGCGTAAGGGAGACCTGATGTTTGCGCTTTCTACTTCCGGCAATTCGCCCAATGTGCTCAGAGCCATTGATAAAGCTCATGAAATCGGAATGAGCGTAGTGGGAATGACGGGTGCAGAAGGCGGTAAAATGGACGGTCGCTGCGACTTTTTTATCAAGATACCATCCACCGATACGCCACGGGTGCAGGAAGGGCAGGTGCTGGTCGGACATGCGATTTGTGCGCTGGTGGAGAAGCGGATTTTTGGGTAAGGTCAAATCCGGTAATTACCACTGAACACGTTCCTTGCTGGCCCACAAAGCCAAATTTCCTCAAACCTGTTCCCTGCTTTTTTATTGAATCTCACCTTTAGATTGCCACCTTTCGTAGCAATTGCGACTTCGTTCGATATCAATGCTGGATTGGCCAAACTGAATGAGAGGGCAGCAGCTGTGACGCCAGTTCCGCAAGAAAGCGTTTCGTCCTCGACGCCCCGTTCATAGGTCGCCACTTCGATACCTTCTGCTGTTTTTTCCACAAAATTCACG
>JAHEAS010000620.1 GCA_024642645.1 Saprospirales bacterium
AGTTATTGATTGAACTGCGTTAACCCTTAGCTTCTTCTTATCCCGAGTTTTGTCTTGGTAAAAAAATAAGGCAGGGAATTTACTAACGCTTACTCTTTAACTATGAAACTCAAAAAATTAATCACATCGGCCATTATTATCCTTGCGCTATTATGGAAGTTAAAGCTCAGGCAATGGTAGCAAAAAATGGTAGCAATACTTACAAGAAAAGTTGTTATGTATACTTGGGTTATGGTTATGGTTATGGAGGCCAAAAGTCAGCTACGAATTTTGGTGTTGTTATTCAGGTTAATGATAAAAGCGTATTGGCGTATTCCGCCCAAGCAACTCGATTAACAAAACTAGTGAGTGGAGGTTTTATAATTTCAAAAGTAAGTCCGGTTAAACAGACTACCAGTACAACTTCTTCGCTATTATTTGGAAGAATTATAAAAAAATCCTGGGGCCATATGATAATAATGGCAGGTCCATCGCTGGTCGGTTCCACTCACTATGAACATCCGTTATATTTTGGCGGCTATTCCGGAGAAGATATTTTGTCGCCAGGGCTATCGATGCAAGCCAACATAAATCCAGCCTCAAAATTCATAGGTTTGGGGGCTATTTTATTTGTTAACTTCAGCAGTGCGTATACCCACGCTGGTATTACAGTAAACCTATCGCTGGGGAATGTGCATTACAAACAAAAATTGCAAACCATGTAGAGCATCAGTGTCCCTGAATAATCAGCAAAACTAAAATCAGCCAGCAATCCCACTTAATTAATTGTTTAAATATGTATTGATTCCATTTATAAGTGGGTTTATACCCCATTGAAACCTTTGCATAATGCTGATCCAAAGCCAGATTTTAATAACCTGTCTCATTCAAAAAACTGAAACTGTCTTGTCAAAAATCTATCCGATAATTTCATTTGAACAATAAGTGCTTAGAATTGGTCGATTCCTGTTAATACCTTTTCTGAGTTAATTGGCGCCATTAAATATGTGCGATGAATTGAATGATTCGTGTTAACAATCACAGAGGCCCTTGATCCAATTTTGATTAACCAAAAACCAAGGACTGTTTATGAGCACCAAAATAATTCTACTGCCAATAATTATCTGCTGCGCACTCTCCGTGCCTGCGGATGTTTTAGTCAAGGGAAATAAAGCGAAAGTTTTATATGAAACCGATGGCCACTACTGGACTGTTTTAGTTGTAGCAACTTTATTGAAAATACCAGAAGCCAAAGCGATAGCTTATGCAGCTGAGTATCCAGACAATGTTATTAACGTGCACGGCTATATTGTGCGTCCTCGCTACACGTATTTGTATCCGAAGTCGCAAAAAAAAGTTCATGCGCTAACCGGAGGAAGTCCTGAATACGAAAGACAGTTTTCGATGAATATGCTCACCGTTGCGCTAACTGCGCAGGAAAAAGGAATTGCGTGTCACAGGCTGGGTGACAGTTTTGCCCATACCAATGATAAAACCGGAAAGATGTTTCCTCATTTGGTTGCTCATTTATTTCAATGGAAAAAACCAGATAAGGTTCAGAATAACTCAAGCAAATACATGAGTTATGTTCTAAAGCTAGTAGAGGGATTGGGAGGGCGGGAATCCGAAATTAACATGACTGTATTCGATTACATCGCCAAATCCGGTTTGAGTTCATCCTGTAACGCTGCCATATTAAAAGCTGAATATAATCTGCTCACAGGCTCCATAGCATTCAACATAAAGAATGAAGAATTGGGCATAGTAGAAAAGTATCTGAATGAACGAATGAGGTCAGAATCCTATGCCGTTCATTCTAGTTCGGATGAAAAAGGCAGAATCACTACAACCATCATCCTGATCAAGAATACAGCCATGGCAACAGGCCAGTAATAGTATAAAAACACACTCAGGGTTGATAATTGTCAGGCATTGGATGATTTGTGTTAGCGATTTCCATCCTGCTAAACAGATCTTTGAGTATGACCTGACCCAATACTCATTAAATTAAATATCTATGAAAACAAAACGCTACCTACTTATTATTACAATTTTGAATCTTGCTTTTGTACAGCTGGTAAGCGCACAAGTACCCTCCATTACCTCATTTACACCTGACCACGGCCCCATTGGGACGTCCCTTACCATCACGGGTTCTAACTTCAGCACCACACCCACTGAAAACATAGTCCATTTTGGTGCAACAAGAGCAACGGTTTCCGCTGCAACCACCACACAGCTTACCGTTAATGTTCCCCCGGGGGCAACTTACAAACCAATCACAGTTACAGTAGGAGGATTAACTGCTTACTCAAGTTCTCCATTCGTTGTTACATTCAATAGCAATTACATTATTGACGAAACTACCTTTGCCGAGAAAGTCGACTTTGCAACCAACACGACAAGTCCAATTGAAATTGGCGGTGGAGACTTTAACGATGATGGAAAAATTGATTTGTTGTTTACCGATAATCTGAGTGACGCGTTATCTGTTTTTAAAAATAAAAGTTCTGTCGGTTCGATCACAGCTGAATCGCTCGAACAAAAAATTGATTTCACCACAGGTTATGGACCGCTTGGTTATACAATAGCCGACCTGGACGGTGATGGTAAGCTGGACATTGCTTCGGTTCATAACGGAACAACCGTTTTGGTATTCAGGAATACCAGTACTTCAGGTGTGATAGATGCAAGTTCATTTACGAAAGGCTTTGAATATTTGGTTGGCTACAATACAGGGTTGACAGATATAGCCGTTGCAGATCTGGATGCCGATGGGAAACCAGACCTTGTTATTACAGATCAGTGGACCTCTAATAGAGTACTTGTACTGAAAAATACATCCATAGCTGGTGCTATCGACAACCAGTCCTTTGCCGCACCTGTGGACTTTAGTACAGGCGTTTCCCCAACGGCTATTGCACTCGCTGACATCGATGGTGATGGAAAATCAGAAATAATCGTTGCGAATAACGGAGGTATTGCTGAAGAGGGTAAGACGATCTCAGTCCTCAGGAACACCACCACTACGGGAGTGATTGATGCCAGTTCGTTCGCGGCAAAGGTTGACTTTACTACCGGTAG
>JAHEAS010000621.1 GCA_024642645.1 Saprospirales bacterium
GAACATCGGCACCAGCGGCGCGGAAATCGGCGGTGCTTTCGGTGGTGAAAAGGAAACGGGCGGTGGCCGGGAATCTGGCTCCGACGCTTGGAAGGCGTACATGCGCCGCCAGACGAATACTATCAATTACAGCAAGCAGTTGCCGCTGGCGCAAGGCATCAAGTTTGATTTGTGATTTGAATTGTTGAATTGTTGGATTGCTATATTGTTTTTTGGCCTTAAAGCTCAACAATATAACAATTCAACAATTTCAGCCATTTGCCTCCTTTGTCCTCCGCTTTGCATTGGCGTTTGGGTTAATTGGTTAATTTTGTCAGACACGTAAAATCAACCAGCCAATGAAAAAGTTCTTCCTTTTCTCCGCTTGCCTCCTGACTTTTTCAAGTTCCTTTGCCCAAAATTACCAGCCAATGGCGCTCGAAAATGCGCATTGGATTATGTATGCCATCGGCGAAAATGGAACTGACCATCATATTTATTCTGTCAAAGGCGACACGACCATCAACGGTTTTTTTTACAAAAAAACTTGGCGGCAGCATATCGTGAGCGATGCAACTTCCTCCGTAGATTTCCAGCCGCCGTTTCAAGTTTACCCACCAGAATTGATTGGTGCCATGCGGGATGATACCTTGGCAAAGCAGGTTTTCTACATTTCCTTCACGCCGTTTTATACCGAAAACGATACCTGCGACCTTTTCGACGACTGGTTGATTTATGATTATGCTATCAACGTGGGCGACACCATCGGAGGTTGTTTGCAGTTCAATGCTTCCTATCCAATGACAGCTTTGTCCATTGGCGCTGAAAACCTGTGGGGGCAAAACCGCACCGTGATTGACTGTGATGGTTCCGCTCGGTTGGTGGAAGGAATCGGAACGGAAATGGGCCCTTTCTGGTCAATATTTGCATACCCACACCCCGCCAAGCCCAGTTTTATGTACGATTACTGTGTAGGCGAAGGCAGTGAATGTGGCCTTCAGCTCGTCAACAGTACCCGTCAGCGTTTGGCCGATTGGCAAATCCAGCTTTCTCCAAACCCCGCCTCTGACCTGCTCACCATCCAATTGCCCGATTTATCCCTTTGGGAAGGGCTAAATGGTCAGTTCTCGCTCATGGTTGCTGATTTTTCTGGTAAAACGGTTTTTCAAAAAACGGTGGAGTCCAGTCTTCCATCGCTCCAAGTTCCAGTTGGCAGTTTGCCCGCTGGGCTTTACCTGTTTTCGCTCCGCAATGAAAACAATGTCGTTGCTTGCCGTTTTGCGAAGCTGTAAAACATTGATTTTTATCAAGCCAAACCGTTTTGCCAGCCCGTCTGCCCGCATTTTGCTATTTTCGCACCCTAATTTGAAAAACTTTGCTGGCCACTGGTACTTCAAACTGCCCGTATCCAGCATCCAATATCCAATATCCAGCCATGCTAAACCTCATACTTTTCGGCCCTCCAGGCTCCGGCAAGGGCACACAGGCGGCCCTCTTGGTTGAAAAATACCACCTGCTGCACATTTCCACGGGTGATTTGTTCCGCTACGAAATCGGCAACAACACTGAACTAGGACTCTTGGCCAAGAGCTACATGGACAAGGGCCAGCTCGTGCCTGACTCGGTCACCATTGGCATGATGAAAAATAAGCTGGCCGCCAACCCCGACGTGAAGGGCATCATCTTCGATGGTTTCCCCCGCACGGTGGCACAGGCAGAGGCGCTTGACGTGTTGCTCGACGACATGGACACCAGCGTCTCTTACCTCATTTCCTTGGATGTGCCGGATGCCGAAATCACTGAACGCATCTTGCTCCGTGGCAAGACCTCTGGCCGTTCTGACGACAATGACCCTGAAATCATTGCGAAGCGAATAGCTGTTTACAAAAATGAAACAACACCCGTTTTTGACTACTACGCCGAAGAAGGCAAGTCGTTGAAAATCAAAGGTGTAGGCAGCATCGAGGATATCTTCGGGCGGCTTTGTGAAGAGTTAGATACATTTTGATAGGGAATTGAGAATTAGGAATTGGGTATTAAAGGCACTACGATAATCAACCCAATTCCCAGTCCCCAATTCCCAATACCACCTTTATGGCCGACCAGAACTTTGTTGACTACGTAAAAATCTGCTGCCGATCCGGTAAGGGCGGGGCGGGTAGTTCCCACTTCCTCCGTGACCGCTTCAACTCCCGTGGCGGCCCTGACGGTGGCGACGGCGGGCGTGGCGGCCATATCATCATTCGAGGCAACCGCAACACTTGGACCTTACTGCACCTAAAGTATCGCAAGCACGTCATCGCTGGCGATGGAAAACCTGGTGGTGGAAGCACTAGTACGGGTGGGTATGGCGAAGACGTTATTCTCGATGTGCCGCTCGGCACGGTGGCTAAAGACGCCGAAACGGGCGAAGTTCACTTCGAAATCACGGAGCACGAGCAAAAAATCATCCTGACGTACGGTGGTAGGGGCGGCCTTGGCAACGAGCATTTCAAGACCTCCACCAACCAAGCACCCGAATACGCCCAGCCGGGCGAGCCTGGGCGAGAAGAGTGGAAGATTTTGGAGCTTAAAGTATTGGCCGACGTGGGCTTGGTAGGTTTTCCAAATGCGGGTAAATCAACGCTCGTATCGGCACTTTCGGCGGCGAAGCCGGAAATTGCTGACTATCCCTTCACCACACTCGTGCCACAGCTTGGCATGGTGAGCTACCACGACCACCAGTCGTTCGTGATTGCTGATATTCCTGGTATCATCGAGGGTGCACACACAGGGCGAGGGCTTGGACTTCGATTCTTGCGCCATATTGAGCGGAACTCGACCTTGCTTTTCATGATACCCTGCGGAACGGAAGACATCCGAAAGGAGTACCGCATTTTGCTCAATGAAATCAAGCAGTTCAACCCTGAACTGTTGGACAAGCCGCGAGTCCTTGCTATTACGAAATGCGACTTGATTGATGCTGAAATCATTGAAATGCTTCGAGAGGAATCCGTGCCGAAGGGGCTTCCTGTCGTGTTCATTTCTGCCGTGGCGGAACAGGGGCTTGACGAACTGAAGGACGTGCTCTGGAAATCTATGAA
>JAHEAS010000622.1 GCA_024642645.1 Saprospirales bacterium
ACCAAGTCATCAGACATTTGGCTGCGCTGGTCTGCTGTGCTCCACGATATTGCGAAGCCACCTACCAAACGTTTCAATAAAGATGAAGGTGGCTGGACTTTTCACGGACATGAGACGTTGGGCGCTGCGATGGTGCCCCGCATCTTCAAAAAGCTTCGACTGCCGACAAACGAGAAAATGAAGTTTGTCCAAAAAATGGTGCAACTACACCTGCGTCCCATTGCATTGACCAAAGAGGAAATCACGGATAGTGCCGTACGTCGCCTGCTTTTTGATGCGGGGGAGGACATTGAATCCTTAATGTTGCTGGCACAAGCCGATATCACTTCAAAAAATGATTCCAAAGTAAAACGCTACCTCGAAAATTATGCGATGCTGCAACAACGTATCATCGAACTGGAGGAGAGCGATCGGTTGCGAAACTGGCAGCCACCTGTGAGCGGCATTGACATTATGAACACGTTTGGAATTCCTCCAAGTCGGGAGGTAGGTATCATAAAAAATGCTATTCGGGAGGCGATATTGGACGGGGAAGTAAGGAACAACTTTGTAGAAGCCTACCAGTTTTTACTCAAAAAAGGTGCGTCCATAGGGCTGGTTGCAAAACGGATATTGACGGAGAGCACCGTTGAAGCTGATTAATGGCAGTGCTAGTAACGGCTTGTTCCGATATGTGTATTTTTACTTTAAAAATGGTAAACATGAAGCTTTTCAATGAAAAATACGCCCTGATTACGGCGGTATTCTTTTGCTTTTCTATCGGTCAAGGCCTAGCCCAAAAAGCGCCTGAATGCGTTAAAGCTGCAACCACCGTCCGCCCAACCCATGTATTGGCTACCCCTCATAAGCTCCACAATTTTTACAAGAACTACCATGATGATGTGGTTTTCGTAAACACGAAAATCGTAAAATCCGAGTTGGCCTATTACCTTTTGGCAACAGAAGCCAACGGTACACAAATCTTTGCATTTGAACTGGAGCAAAAGCGGAAAAAGCTATATTTAAACAGGAAACTACCTGTTCAAACTTGCTCGGAAGGAGAACTTTCGCTGGATACTTTTTTACAGGAAGATGGGAAAATAAAAGGGTGTAGGATGGGCGCTCATACAATAAAACAGGTGCAATGATTTGGGATTAGTATCGCCGCCGTTTACCTTCCAACTGATCCACATATTGGACATCGCCAATCCGGAATTTGATGGGAAAACGAGTGGCTTTTTCCATTTTTACTTCAAGTTTACAGAAAAATGCAAGTTCGCTGTAACACCAAAAGTGAGGCATTGCCGAGGTTGTAAGCTGTGTTTGGGAAGCAGAAGTAAGTTTTTCAATCCAATAAAATTCTTCAGTTTCAGCCTTAGGGATTTCCCAATCTGGGTCAAATTGAAGTCCAGCCGACTGAGCATGTGCAAAGCCTAGGATTGCGAAAAAAACCAAAACCGTAATATTAATTTTCATCAAAGTACTACCCAATTGCGCATTTACCTGCCCAAATCATCAAGCCCAGTGTGATACATCCTTTTATCGTAAAAAAAAGGATGCCCGCTAAGCCCAATCGTTTGAACCAGGTTTTTCTTTCTGTACTATTTTCTGTTTTTTCCATTTTTTTTCGAGGCTTTTCGGTGGAATAAATTAGACTTGAAAAACACCCACATTAAACCGCTCAACCGGAGAATGGTTTGCCATTTCGATACCTGTTGAAATCCATTTTCGGGTTTCCGTGGGGTCAATGATGGCATCTACCCAAAGCCGAGCAGCCGCATAATAAGCCGTTGTCTGTTCATCATATTTCTGCTGGATGCTTTCTAGCAGTTCTTTTTCGTCGGCTTCTGTTATCTCCTTACCCTTTGATTTCAGCGAAGCTACCTGTATTTGCAGCAGTGTCTGCGCAGCTTGAGAGCCACCCATCACAGCAATTTTGGCGGTAGGCCAAGCTACAATCAGGCGTGGGTCATACGCCTTGCCGCACATCGCATAGTTCCCGGCACCGTAACTGTTTCCCATCACGATGGTGAACTTAGGCACCGTGGAATTTGACACAGCGTTGACCATTTTAGCCCCGTCTTTGATGATACCACCATGCTCGCTTCGGCTGCCAACCATGAATCCCGTTACATCGTGCAAAAAGACCAGTGGGATTTTCTTTTGGTTGCAATTCATGATGAAACGGGCTGCTTTATCTGCTGAATCGGAATAAATCACGCCACCGAATTGGAGCTCACCAGTTGCAGATTTAGTTACTTTTCGGTTATTGGCGACAATGCCAACTGCCCAACCATCAATTCGAGCATAGGCACAGGTGATGGTTTTCCCGTAATCTTTTTTGTAATGGGTCAGCTTCGAATCATCCACGATTCGCTTCAAAATTTCATCCGTGTCGTACTGCTGCCCAGCCCCAGCTGGGAAGATTTGGTAAAGTTCCGAAGCCTTAAACTTTGGTTTAGCTGGCGCAATGCGGTCAAAACCAGCCTTTTCTGTGCTACCCATTTTGTCCATTAATTCTCGGATAGTATCAAGGCATTCTTGGTCATCTTTTACTTTGTAGTCACAAATACCAGAAATCTCGGTCTGTGTTTTGGCGCCGCCGAGCGTTTCCTTATCCACGTCTTCACCAATTGCTGCCTTCACGAGGTAAGGTCCAGCCAGAAATATACTGCCACTACCCTCGACAATCAGTGCCTCGTCAGACATGATTGGGAGGTAAGCGCCGCCGGCAACGCAACTACCCATAATGGCCGAAATCTGCGGGATTCCCATCGATGACATTTTGGCGTTGTTCCTGAAAATACGCCCGAAATGCTCCTTATCTGGAAAAATTTCATCCTGCATCGGCAAGAAAACTCCAGCACTGTCCACGAGGTAAATAATGGGCAGCCGGTTCTCCATCGAAATTTCTTGTGCCCGAAGATTTTTTTTGCCAGTAATGGGAAACCAAGCACCTGCTTTCACAGTGGAGTCATTGGCTACGATAATGCAGAGACGTCCACTTACTCGACCCAACGCCACTACTACCCCACCTGCTGGGCATCCACCATGCTCTTGGTACATTTCGAAGCCAGCGA
>JAHEAS010000623.1 GCA_024642645.1 Saprospirales bacterium
TCCTGTTGCACAGACGGCGGCATCATTAGTGGGATAGGCTGCGGGAATACCTTTACCATCAATCCCAATATAAACAGTGGTATCAATGCTTTTTCGCTGGTTTATGGCACCGCCGCATTTCCGACTTATGTCAACATGCCCGAAATAAATTGCCCCATCACCATCAACTGTGGCGGAGCGTCTTGCTGCGCCGGGGCATTTGAGTTTACGGGTTCTGCCCAGAATGCAAGTTGTGCCAATACCGCTGATGGCGCTATCGACTTAAACACGACCTGTGCTGTGACCCCGTCCTATGTTTGGTCAACTGGTGCCACGACACCAAACCTAACTGGGCTTTTGCCTGGCACCTATTCTGTCACCATCACTGATGCCAATGGCTGTACGCAGGGGGCAACTTATATTGTTGGCTCAGCCAACCCAGACCCGCAGCCCACCATTTCCGGGCCTAACGAATTTTGCACCGGGGAGACAGTGGAACTGGTCGCTGATGGGGGGTATTCCTCCTATCTTTGGTCAAATGGGAATACGGGTTCCTCCATCTTCGTAAATGCGCCCGGCAACTACGCCGTTACGGTGACGAATGCTGCTGGGTGTTCGGGTTCGACCAGTATCATGGTCACCCAAAACCCCTTGCCAGTCCCCAATATCACTGGGCCGTCGGGGGTATGTGTTTTCAACGGAATGATAACCCTAAATGCTGGTCCGGGCTTTTCAATGTACCAGTGGTCATCCGGGGATTTCACCCAAACCATTAATGTTACGCAGTTCGGAAGCTATTTCGTTACCGTCACCAATAGTTTTGGATGCACCGGCACCGATTTCGTGATAGTAGAACCTTTGACCAATCCGTTTCCCCTCATCATCGGGCCTACCAATATCTGTGCGGGCACGCCCATTGCGTTAGATGCTGGGTCGGGTTTTAGTTCTTATCTATGGTCATCGGGGCCCAACACGGAAGCAATCAACGTTTACACGGCAGGCACGTACGTTGTGACGGTCACGAATTCGGACGGTTGTACTGGTTCGGCTTCTCAGGACGTGACTGAATTCCCAGCGGATACTGTATTAATCTCCCTGACGAGTTGCAACCCCCAAGATACCGGGGTGTTCGTCCAACTGCTTACCAATTTTTACGGCTGCGACAGTCTCGTGACCACAACCGTCAGCTTCAGTGAGTCGGATTCCACTTTCTTTTTCAGTGAAAGTTGCAATCCAGGAGATACAGGTGTCGTCATTCAAACCTTCACTAACCAATACGGCTGCGATAGCGTGGTGACTGAGTCAGTGACGCTCTTGTCTGCGGATAGCACGTACTTTTTGGAATACAGTTGTTTTCCCCAAGATACTGGCGTTGTTGTGCAGAACCTGTCGAATCAATTCGGCTGTGACAGCGTAGTGACCACCACGACCTTTTTCCTGGCTTCCGATACGGTTTATATTTTTGACCAAAGCTGTGACCCTGCGGATGCTGGTGTTACGGAAGTATTATACGTCAACACCCTGGGCTGCGACAGCTTGGTGATTACTACCACGGATTTTATTCTGGTTGACACCACCTATTTTCATGAATTCACCTGCGATATCAATCAAGCGGGACAAAATGAGCAATTGTTTACCAGCCAAGATGGCTGCGATAGCTTGGTCATCACCAACACGGATTTTGTTTTATCAGACACGACTTACCTAACGGCAAACACCTGCGACATCAACCAAGTGGGACAAAGCGAACAATTGTTGGCCAACCAAGATGGCTGCGATAGCTTGGTTATTACCACCACCACATTTGTACAGGCAGACACTACGCTGCTTATTTCACAGAGCTGCAATCCCAGCGATGTGGGTGTTCTTGTCAGTGTTTTGACAAACAACCTTGGCTGCGACAGCGTCGTGATTTCCACGACCAGCTTGCTGCCGTCAGATACGACCTATTTATCCCAAATAAGTTGTGATACGAGCCAGACCGGCACGCAGGAAGTGCTGCTGGTGAACCAGTTTGGCTGCGATAGCCTCGTGGTTATCACTACCAACTATGCGCTGGCAGATTCCACTTTTATCAATAAAACCACCTGTAATCCCAATGCTGCGGGCATAGATATTCAGATATTGTTGAGCTCGGATGGTTGCGATAGCGTGGTGACCACGACGACGATATTGCTGCCCTCCGACACCGTTTATGTCGCTGCGCAAAGCTGCAACCCGGCAAATGTTGGCACCGTTACTAATTTGCTTGTCAAACAAAATGGCTGTGATAGCCTGGTGATTACCACCACCACTTTGCTGCCTTCCGATACCACCTACTTGCAGGCCATGACCTGTGATATCAACCAAGCTGGACTAAGCCAGGTAATTCTTCCCAACCAATTCGGCTGCGACAGCCTGGTGATTACCACAACGATTTTTAACCAATCGGACACTACCCAGCTCTTTGCTGAAAGTTGTGACCCCGGCCAAGTTGGAACAGTGGAGGTGCTTCTGCAAAACACGGCTGGCTGCGACAGCCTCGTGGTCACGACCACCGCCTTGTTGCCCTCTGATACGACAGTGCTGCAAGCCATGAGTTGTGACCCAAGTCAAGTCGGTAGCACCCAAGTGGTGCTGACCAACAATTACGGCTGCGACAGCCTCGTCATCACGAATACTGGACTATTGCCCACAGACACTACCTTGCTGTTTTTCTCAAGCTGCCTGACGATGGACACGGGACTTGTCATTTCGCAGTTCGTCAACCAATATGGTTGCGACAGCTTTGTTCTCATGCAAACTGATTTGCTGCCAGCTTCGCAATGTTTGTTGGATGCCCTCATCTTGGGAGACACGATTGGCTGCCCAGAAACGACGGGCAGCTTATGGCTGACTTTCCAGAATGGACAAGCACCCTACGCTTACACTTGGACGGACCAAAGCGGGAATACAGGCGCAGGTTTTATCAATCAAAGCGGCGTGCCACAGCAAGTCAACGGGCTGCCGCCAGGGACTTATAATTTTGAAATTGTGGACGTTGACGGTCTGTTGGGCACCTTGAACGGTATTGTTTTCCAACCTAACCCGATTCA
>JAHEAS010000049.1:0-1616 GCA_024642645.1 Saprospirales bacterium
AGTGCCACGGTCAATCAGGGCAATTTTGCCATTAAGTTCAGCGGCATTCGTTGCCGCTCCGCAACCCTGCGTTGGGTTTGCACTGCCATCATTCACGAAAACGACATCGGCAGTCCAGGTTCCTGAAGTAAGGTCTGCGCCGAATGCAGCAGCGTTAAAAGCTTTTGAGCCAGCAATGCCAGCAGGTGAGTTCACCAGCACAACCTGCGCAGAGACAGTGAGCGCCAGAAAAAGCGTACAAATTAGTGTTGTAAAAATCCTCATGTTAAATGTGTTTTGTTAAGTTGAATAACCCCCAGCCAAGGTTTTCGCAAAAACACTTGACGGGTATTTAGATAAAGGCTTAAGATTAAGAGTTTTGATATGATTTGGCGGGCAACCAAATCTGGTTTCAAGCAGTAAAGGTAGCAAATCAGGGATTTGAAGAAAAAGCGATTTTAGTTAATTGGGTCATTTTGCAGTCAAAATTGCAAAACCAAGGAAGTATCTGTGACTTTGCCGAAAGTGGCAATTTTGATTTGTTGCGGTACCATGCTTTCACTCCTTCACTTTTTTCACCGCAGCTTCCACGTCCTTTGTCGCTTTTTCCAGTTCCGCCACTTGCTGTTCCCGCTCTCCACTTTTTTTTGCCTTCGGTGAAACGGGGGCTTTGCCGTTTGACGCTGTGGGAGTTCCCATCCATTCTGCCACCGGTTTTGCACTTGCGACCTTCGCCTTGCCGAACTTCAGTTCATCGCCACTCGCCTCCACATACACCGTATCGCCTTCATCGAAGGTGCCACCAAGTACATACTTTGACAACTCATCAATTAACAAGTCCTGCAACGCCCGTTTCATCGGCCTGGCACCAAACTGAGGGTCGTAGCCTGCGTCGCCAAGCACATCGATTGCACCCTCGGTGAGCGCTAGGCCAAGGCCTTGCCGTTGGAGCAGTTTCTCCGTTTTGCGCAGCAACAAATACAGCACCTGCCGGATTTCCGCCTTTGACAGCGGCGTGAAAACAATGACTTCGTCTATCCGGTTGAGGAACTCCGGTCGCAGGTTTTCTTTCAGCGTGGTCATCACCTCTTCCTTCGTGGTGGCAATGATTTCCGCCCGGTGCTTGTCGCCGAGGGCGTCCAGGTCCTCAAAGTTTTCGAGAATTTTCTCAGATGCCATGTTGCTCGTCATGATGACGATGGCGTTTTTAAAACTTGCAGTGCGGCCTTTGTTGTCGGTCAAGCGGCCCTCATCGAGCACTTGCAGCAGGATGTTGAAAGTGTCTGGGTGCGCCTTTTCTATCTCGTCAAGCAGCACGATGGAGTAGGGCCTGCGGCGCACGGCCTCCGTGAGTTGGCCGCCCTCGTCGTAGCCGATGTAGCCAGGAGGGGCCCCCACCAACCGGCTCACGGTGTGCTTCTCTTGGTACTCGCTCATGTCAATGCGGACGATGGCGTGCTCGTCGTTGAACAGCACCTCGGCCAGCGCTTTAGCCAGTTCCGTCTTTCCCACGCCCGTCGGGCCGAGGAAGATGAATGAGCCGATGGGGCGGTTTTCGTCCTGAAGACCCGCCCGGCTGCGGCGCACCGCATCACTCACCGCCTTCACGGCCTGCTCCTGTCCGATAAGGCGCTGGT
>JAHEAS010000049.1:1626-11404 GCA_024642645.1 Saprospirales bacterium
GCTTTCTAGGTGGAGCAGCTTGTCCCGTTCGCTCTGCATCATCCGGCTCACCGGGATGCCCGTCCAGCGGGCCACGATGTTGGCGATGTCGTCGGCGGTCACTTCATCATTGGTAAAACGGCCTTCTTCGGGTAGTTTGGCGAGTTTGGCTTCGGCCTGTTTCAGGGCTTTTTGTTCGTTTGGCAGGTCGCCGTACCGAATTTTCGCTACGGCTTCTAGATCACCGGCCCGCTCCAGTTTATCGGCCTGCTGCTCCAGCCCTTCTATTTTTTTCTTGATGGCCTGCATCGTGTCCACAATTTCCTTTTCGTTCTTCCAGGCGGCCCGAAGGCTGTCCCGTTTTTCACGGGCGTTGGCTATCAAGCCGGTGATGGTATTCACTTTGACAGTCGCATTCTCTCGTTTCAGCGCTTCTCTTTCGATTTCGAGTTGGCGCACTTTCCGGTCCCACTCGTCCACCTGCTCCGGCACGGAGTCCAGTTCGAGGCGGAGTTTTGCGGCAGCTTCGTCAATCAGGTCAATGGCCTTGTCGGGCAGCTGGCGGTCGGCCACGTAGCGGTGCGACAGCTCGGCAGCAGCCACGAGCGCCTCGTCGCTGATGTCTATTTTGTGGTAAACCTCGTACTTCTCCTGCACGCCCCGGAGGATGGAAATTGTGTCCTCGACGCTTGGCTCTTCGATGAGCACTTTCTGGAAACGGCGTACGAGCGCTTGGTCTTTTTCAAAATGCTTTTGGTACTCGTCGCTGGTCGTAGCGCCGATGGTGTGCAGTTCGCCCCGTGCGAGGGCGGGCTTGAGGATGTTGGCGGCGTCCATGGCGCCGTTGCCGCCGCCAGCGCCCACGAGGGTGTGTATCTCGTCGATGAAAAGGATGATTTCGCCGTTCGAGTTCTGTACCTGCTTGATGACGGCCTTGAGTCGTTCCTCGAACTCGCCCTTGTATTTTGCGCCAGCGATCAAAGAAGAGATTTCGAGCGTGTATATTTTTTTGCTTCGCAAATTATCCGGAACGTCCTGTTTGATAATGCGCCATGCGATGCCCTCCACGATGGCCGTCTTGCCCACCCCGGCGTCGCCGACGAGGATGGGGTTGTTTTTTTTCCTTCGGGAAAGGATGTGGAGCACTCGCCGGATTTCGTCGTCCCGCCCCACGATGGGGTCGAGCTTGCCCTCCTCGGCCATGGCATTCAGGTTCACGGCAAATTTGCTGAGGGCGTTGAACTGTTCGTCGCTGCTCTGGTCGGTCACTTTTTCGCCCTTTCGGAGTTCAGTGATGGCTGCTCGAAGGTTGTCATCGTCGGCACCCAGCATTTTGAGCAGCTTGCCCGCTTTGTCCTCGCCCTGGAGGATGCCCATCAGAATCAGCTCGATGCTGATATACTCGTCACCAAAATCAGCGAGCATTTTTTTTGCCCTCGCCAGCGCTTTGTTAGCCTCTGGCGTAAGGAACTGCTTTTCCGTGCCGCTCACTTTTGGGGTAAGTTGGATGAGCGTTTCGAGCTGCCTTTTCAGCACGCTCATGTCTATGCCGCATTTTTCGAACAAAAAAGTGGCCATGTGCTCGTCCGTTTCGAGGATGCCACGTAGCAGGTGGGCGGTATCCACGTTCTGTTGACTATTTGTGGCGGCTATCTGCTGGGCTTTGAGGATGCAGTCTTGTGCCTTTATGGTGAAGTTGTCGTAGGTCATTTTGATTGCGGATTTACGATTGCGGATTTACGATTGCAGTAGGGAGTTGGCAAAGGTAGTTTTTTCAAAAAAATGGAAAGAAGAATGGATGAAGGGCACTGAAAAGCGGATGGAAGTTTCTACATGCAATCACTTCATTGGTTTCAGGTACACGGTTTTCCTGATGGGATTGGCAAAATCGGCGTTCATGGATTCCAGTTGGAGAAAAACCGGGTAAAAGCCTATGTGGCTTACGATAAGCCTGTATTTTTTTCCGGGGAAAATGGGCATATCTAAATTGTTGTTTTCAGAACGAAGTATGGTTACCTCGATGACGCCAGTCTCCATGTTTTCCAGTTCAATATTGCAGCCGTATAGGGCTGCGCTGTCCATTTCACTCATCGTACTTAGCAAGATGCTGCCTGTCAATTTGCCCATGAAAATGGCGAATTGGCAAGCGCCTTCAGGGTTCAGCTGGCTGGGTCTGTTGGAGCAGAAATAGCTGATTTGACTGGGCTGGTGGTAGCTGAAATAAAGTTCATCGAAGTTGGTATTGGCCAAGCTTAGGTTTTCGCCGGCTTGCCAAGCTCCGGCAGTGGTTTTTGAAGTTCGATAGATGTCAAAGCCGCCCATCCCGCCCGGCATGTTTGAGCTGAAAAATATCATTTGGGCATGGGTGTAAAAAAAAGGCGACACCTCGTCGTCGGCTGTGTTGAAAGGCATGTTGACCAGTTTGCCGAAGGTGCCATCTCGCTCGATAGTGCAGCACCAGATGTCGAAACCACCCTTGCCGCCGGGTCGGTTGGAGGAGAAGTAGAGTACCTCTTTTTTTAGTTTTAGATCATAGCCGCTGCTGGGTTGTTTGTTGATGATTCCCGTTTGGTTAATCGTATTTGGTAGCATAACGACGTGGCCCCAAGAGCCATCATATTGTTTGTCCCTGTACCAAATTTCGCTTTGGGTTGGCTTATCCCCTTTGAAAGCAGTATAATAAATGCGGTCTCCGCCCACGCTCAGTGTGGCTTCTGCAACATTGATTCCTTCCTCTTTTGGGTTGATTAGCTGTGGAATTGCAGCCTCATTACCGATGGCGGAATATAAACGACTGACCATGCCGGTGCCGCTCTTCTTTGGCACTTTAACTGTAAAGTAAACCTTGTCGCCATAACGGTAAGGAGCGGTTGCCCCTGTAGTAAAGTTCAAGTTATTGTTAGCCAACTTCACTTCCCCGGTATTGGGGTCAGATGGCTTGACTGAAGACAAACCTGCGGTTTGGGCATTTATCTGCCCACTGCAAAAAATACAGAGTAACAATGCTTCAAGCAGTTGTAAGTGCTTCATTCTTTAGCGTAAGAAATTAAGACTGTGTTATTAGTTGATGAGTGGGACGCTAATTTAGCAAAAAAGGGTCAAATATTTAAAGGTACGCAAAGGTAATGGGTTTGTTGAGGATTTGCGAACTTCAATCTTTTAACTCAATGAACCAATCATTTTTACCTTTGGCAAAATATTATTCCCGTAATTATGACATCATGAAAAAATATAGCCATTTCTTGGTTTTGCTGGTTATTTGCATTGGTAATTTTTTCCAATCGTGTAAAAATGAAAAACCAACACCCCCTCCAGCACCGCTTACCATTGAGTCTGTTAATATCGAGCGAAAAAACGGCCCCGATTGCGACAACCCGGACAGCTTGATTGTGAATTGCGCTCACGTCAATTTCAGCTTTCCGCAACTCAAGGACGGCTCCGACTCCATGCGTCAGGGGGTTGACGCTTGGGCGAGGGAATTTATGATTAGCTGGGTTGGCATGTCGGAGGAGCCTGACAATTTCCCCCCACTCGACGAGGCCATCACCAACTTCTTCAACATGCACCATGAACAGGTGAAAGAGATGCCCGAAGCTCCTGCATACTATGTGGCCGAAACGAAGGACACCGTGTTGCTCAACGATGGTAAGTACCTAACCCTAAAGTTGGACGGCTACAGCTACATGGGCGGCGCACACCCCAATGCTAGCTCATCGGTTGTGACTTTTGAAGTGGCTACTGCCAAAAAAATATCGCTTGACCAACTCGTTACGAGCCTTGACACCTTAAAACAACTAGCGGAAAGGAAGTTCCGAGCGGTGCGGCCTGAACTGTTTAAGCCAGAAAGCGAGGGCGGCTACGGGTTTCAATTTGATGATGTTTTTGAATTCAAATTGGCTGACAATACTGGACTGGTGAAGGATGGCATCTATTTTATCTACGTCCCTTATGAAGTCGGCCCTTGGGCGATAGGAACCACCGAGTTTGTGCTTCCGTACAGCGAGATTCAGCAAATCAGAAAGTGAGAAGGTTACAAGTTCTGGGTTTCAGGTTTCACGGAGGAACTGCGGCCACCCCGAAACCTGAAACCCGTTTGACCATCCCTGAAACCAGTGAAATTCAACTCCGCACCCTGAAGTGCGGTGTCAAATTCGCAGAACGTTTCTAACTTTGACAGGTCAATTCATCTATCCCACCACAATAGAACTACGAATTTCCTAACATTCTGGAATAAACGATTGAAACATCAGTCGTTATTCTCCGTACATTTTGACCAAGGAAAAAAGTGGGCTTTTAGCCCTGTTTTGTTCAAAAATAAGCAATTGAAAGAGCCGACAAAGAAGAAAGGTAAGAAGGTAACCCGCTGGATTTCAGCAGACTAAAAGCCGAAAACCCTTGCCCTCCATTTGCCTGTGCAGCTTTCGTCCCAAATCAGATTTAAAAATTATGAAGAAATTACTTCTCAGCATGGCGGTCGTGCTGTGCCTACTCCAAACAGTTGTACTCGTCGCTCAGGACGATGCAGCCCCACTCAACGGCATTTCCGCAAAAGTGCTTTTCATTGATTACAACACCCCCAATTCCATAGATGGGTTCAAACCCACCAACGGAATTGAGTTGGCCTACCTGCGCAATATCAACGAGAATTTTGCAATAGGCATCCCGCTTAAAGTTGGCCTCGCCAGCATCAATGGAAGCGAAGACAAAACCACTCTTTTCAGCCTGGATGCGGTTGGGCAGTTCCAGATAGGAAGTGTCGAAAGCATTATTCGGCCTTACCTCTTTGCAGGCGTGGGGATGGTTTTTGAGCAATTTGAAGAAAACAATGCCCAAATACCTGTTGGCCTCGGCCTTTACGTGCGGGCGGGCGGTAGCTCGTTCTTCACCGTTCAAGGCGAGTACCGCAAGTCGTTTGGTGAAAAACGGGACAACCTCCAACTCGGTATCGGTTGGCACTTCAAACTGAAACCTCAGCCCCGTGTAGATGGCCCACTTGATACCGACGGAGACGGCCTTCCCGATGCCCAAGATTACTGCCCCAATGAGGCGGGCACCATGCTCGCCAACGGCTGCCCCGACTCTGACGACGACGGTGTGCCAAACGGCGAGGACGATTGCCCAACCGTAAAAGGCCCCGCCGAAAACCGTGGCTGCCCAGTAAGTACGCCTACGCCTGTCACACCTCCAGTGCCAGCAGCCATAGGCGACCGTGACGGTGACGGCATCAACGACCTCCTCGACCAATGCCCTGATGTTCCAGGTACTATTGCCCTCAAGGGTTGCCCACCGAGCACGCCAGCGCAGCAGCCCTCACAACCCCAAACGCAACCAACCACTGCAACACCGCCAGTTGTTGCTCCGCAACAAAGCCAAGTGCCTGCTGGTAGTGCCAATATCGACACCGACGGAGACGGGCTCGTTGACAGCCGTGACGAATGCCCAACCGTGGCCGGCCCAATTCAACTCCTTGGTTGCCCTGACAGCGACAACGATGGCATTAAGGATAAAGACGACCGTTGCCCGAACCTGCCCGGCGAAGCGCTGCACAGCGGCTGCCCAGATACCGACAAGGACGGCATCGCCGACGATAAAGATGACTGCCCAAATCAGGCCGGTAAATCCTCCGCCAATGGCTGCCCTGATGCCGATGGTGACGGTACGCAAGACCGTGACGATGTTTGCCCCAATGAAAAAGGAAGCGCCGCCAACCGTGGCTGCCCAGTTTACGATGCGGACAACGACGGCATTCCTGACAAGGACGACCTCTGCCCCAACCAACGTGGCCCTGCTGCCACTAAAGGCTGTCCCGATACAGACAGTGACGGCATTCCCGACAAAAGTGACCTCTGTCCGACGGAGGCTGGAGTGGCTGGTGCCAACGGCTGTCCTGATGATGACGGAGACAATACACCCAACCACCTCGACAAGTGTCCTGATGAAAAAGGAACCAACGAAGGCTGTCCCGATATCTCAAGGGAAGACAAAGAAGTGCTTGCATTTGCTGCCAAAAACGTTCAGTTCGAGACCGGCAAGGCTACACTGAAAGCACAGTCCTACGCTTCGTTGGAAAAGGTTGCTGAAATTTTGAAAAAGTATCCTCGCTACAACCTCAATGTGGATGGCCATACGGATGATACTGGCGATGCTGGTGCCAACCGTATTTTGTCAGAGGAGCGGGCTTCTTCCTGCTACCAGTACCTTCTGGCACGTGGGGTAGATGTAAGCCGGATGAACTACAAAGGCTACGGCGAATCAAAGCCCATCGCTCCGAACAACAGTGAGGAAGGACGTGAGCGCAACCGCCGGGTGGAGTTCAATATGTATGTCCGGTAGGGTTTAAGTTTGCAGTTCGACAGTTGGCAGTTTACCCCCGTGGGGTTGGCAGTCAGTTGTTTAGTCAGTGACTGCGATGCCTTCTAATTTTGCAACTGCGCACGCATAAAAAAAGCGGGTACTTCAAGTCACCCGCTTTTTTTATGCGTGAATATTTTTAGAGGAAAAAATCGAACACTTCGGTAAAATCAGAGTTGCTTAACTGCCAACCCCACGGGGGTAAACTGCCAACTGCCAACTGCCAACTTCACTTCGTGCCAATATGGTTCACCACTCGCCGCACAGTTTTTCGGCGGATATCCCTTTCCAGTTCCCGGTTGATGCTTTTGAGCGTGTACTGGAATTTGAGGTCGAGGCTGTCTTTCTTTATTTCCACGATTTTAAGTTCAAAAGAACCCTCTTCAATGCTGCCATGGTGGTCGCTGAGGCATTCAATTAAGTCGTTTTCGAGTTCCTCAATCGTGTCGAGGAAGGCTAGATTCATCTCAAACTCGATACTCACTTTGCGGATGCCTTTCTTGGTGTAGTTGATGATGTTGCTGGTAAAGACGGTGTTGTTAGGAATGAAAATAGTGTCATCGTCGTCGTTGAGCAAAGCGATTCGAGAGATAGAAATGTCCATGACTTTGCCTTTGTGCTCCGCAATTTTTACATAATCACCAATGGAAATTTCATCGGAAAAACTGATAGAGATGCCACTGATGATGTTTGCAATATAATCCTTGGTGAGAATGGCAATGGCCGCTGCCACGATGGTCAGCCCCGTGAAAAGGCTCTTCATGTCAATGCCAAAGAAACTGAGTGCGGCAACCAATACTACCACCGTAACCAAGATGATATAGATGTTCTGGATGCCCACCATCACGTTGTCCGGCTTGTCGGCAGGCAGATTTTGACGCCTGCGGTACAGGCTCACTGCGCCGATTTTCAGCAAGTTGAGGCCAAGCGTTAGGATGAGGAAATTGAGCAGGACATTGGTGTACATCAAAAAATGCTCACTGTTGATGTTGAGCGGAAGATTAAAATCGCTCTTCCAAAGGTTGGAGCGAACCTTTAGGTAGATAAGGGCGAATAGCGCCAAGTATTTAAGGAAAATAAAAAGGAATCTTGCCATATCATTTTTTGCTGTCAGCTAAAGTTGTTGTGCTCTGAAATTTTAGAAAAGGTTTTTTCACATCCATTTTTTCTTTTTAAAATAAAACAGCAGGGCGACTGCGATAGCAATCATAAATCCCCAAAGGTAAAAATAGCCATTTCTGAAGTGTAGTTCAGGTATGTTGTCGAAGTTCATGCCATACATCCCGGCGAGGAATGTGAGCGGCACGAAGATGGTCGTGATGACCGTTAGCACCTGCATCACGTTGTTCATGCGGAGGCTGAGTTCACTGTGGTAGAGCTCGATTAGGCCGTTGAGCATGTCCCGGTAGGTCTCGATGAGGTCAGCGATGCGCAGCACGTGGTCGTAGAGGTCACGCAGGTAAATGCCTGTGGCCTCGTCAACAGCGTTACTTTCGCAACGGGAAAATTTGTTGACGGCATCCCGGAGTGGCATGACTGCCTTTCGCATGGCCAGCATCTGGAATTTCAGGTGGTAAATATTTTCCTTTGTTTCTCTTGTCGGATTGTTGGTGATTTCGGCTTCAAGCTCCTCCATTCTTCCCTCAAATCGGTCCAGTACCTCGAAGTAATTGTCCACCACGTTGTCAATCAGCGCGTAAGTGAGGTAGTCCGACTTGCGGGAGCGGATGCGGCCACTGGACACTTCTAGGCGTTCCCGAACTGGTTTGAAAGTGTCGTCTTCGTTTTCTTGAAAAGTGATGAGGAAGTTTTCGCCAAAATAGATGGCAATTTGTTCTGTGTTAAGTTCATGGGTAGTGGGGTCGTAGATGAGGGACTGCGCCACCACAAAGGCATCGTTACCGTACTCCTCAAACTTGGGGCGCTGCTGGGTATGGAGAATGTCCTCCAAAACGAGTGGGTGGATGTTGAATTGCTGGCCAATGTGTTCGATAAGCTGAACATCGTGGAGTCCCATGACATCGAACCAAAAGACCGAATCTGGTGAAGTGATGAAAGCACCATCGCCCGAAGGGTTTTTGGTTTCCTCCAGTTCCTGCTGGTTGTATCGGATGCGCATCAGCTCTGGCTTCTCCAACCGGCGTTCTCCGGTGTATTCCAAGGTTCCAGGCGCAGCGCCGGAACGTTTGAGCTTTCTTTTGTGTGGCTTTTTTGATTTCATTTGAAATGGTGTAAAACATAAACAGCGCCGCCAAGTTACACACTTGGCGGCGCTGTTTCACGTAAAAAGCATGATTTGCTCATCTGTTCGCCCCACTCGTCACCCGCTTGTGATTCTCGATGATTTCGGGCAACTGCTTTACTCCCACCCGGTTGGCGATGATTTTCTTGTTCTTGTCCAAAAGGTAAAGTTTCGGCAATGAGGTGCCATAAAATAGTTGTAGTGCCCTTGCCCGAGTGTAAGGGTCAGCAGTGATAATCCAAGGCATTTTTTTCTCGTGGATGTTCTTCACAGCATCCTCCAGTTCGGTGTGGTTGGCAGAGGAAATAGAGAAAATTTCAACGCCCTTGTTTTTCCATTCTTCGTAAAACGGAATCAGTTCCTCGGTCATGTGTTTGCAATGGCCACAGTTGGGTTTCCAGAGGAAAATAACGGTGTACTCCGCCTGCACATCGTAGGGGCTGATTAGTTCGTTCGTGAACTTGTCCTCTACTGGGTCGTAGCGCTGCACCTTCACGTTCGGGGCGGGGTTGCCGATGAGCACGTTGCTGTTCATGTAGGCGTCGTCGGTGATTTTCTTGAGGTTCTCCGGGGTCACCCAGTCGGCGATGCCCGATTTGTAGTATTTGTCGGAGAGTTTGATGAAAACCGCATCGAGGCCCATGATTTCGGGGGTGTAGTATTTGTTGAGCAAATAGGGTAGTAGGTACTTGAGCACCTCCACGTTTGCCCTCGATTTCTCTACCAACCAATCGGCGGCAGCCCAAACACTGTCGGGTGATTGGAGGGTCATTTTGTCCAAAAAACGGTCAGTTTTTTCCTTCAAATACGGCGTGTTTACGAAGATTTCATCCGAAAAATCAAACCCGTCCCAGAAGTGCGATCGGTAGTAGCGGAACTGAAAACTGCTGTCAATGCTGCCGTCAGCTTTCTTCGGTGCTTCCGGAATTTCGGGGTCCTGGAAGGCGCCGATGAGCTTGGCAGTATAGGTGTTGGGATTGTCCTTCCTGTATTTATTTTGGCGGTCCCGCACCGTTTTTGAGATTTCTTCGAGCTGTTTTTTTAGCTTTTCCTTCTTTTTTTCGTCCGTTTCGGCGGTGATGGCTTCCTGTATTTTCTTTGATTCAGCCACTTGGTCAGACATGAATTTCTGGTAATCCAGCAGCAGTTGGTTGTCCTTCGAGCCTTTGACTTTCAAGTTTGGGTAAAAATCTGGGGCCTTGGTCG
>JAHEAS010000624.1 GCA_024642645.1 Saprospirales bacterium
CAGGATACCTTCATGGGCTAATCTGTCCATGTTGGGGGTTGATAGTTCTGTAGCACCATAAGCCCCTACATCACCGTACCCTAGGTCGTCGGCGTAGATTATGATGATATTTGGATGGGCGTTCTTATCGGTAGCTCGTGAATTACCTTCCTCACTGCAGGAAGTACAAGTCCATAGGGGAATTGACAGGAATACGAGGGTGGTGAATCTCATGAAAACGTTTTTTATTAAATCTTCAATCAGAGAAATCAATTGTTTGAAACTGATACATACAATTAAATACGCTCCACTTTTCCAACAGAAACAGGTAACTGTAAAAGTCGAGGAGAAGCAAAAGGCCTGGGGATATCGTGGCACTGGCGCCGTTCTGGGGCTTCTGGTCCTATGAGGCTAAAAATACCGAAGCGCCACTTCCAGCACATCGGCCAGATGGCAGCATTAGATGAAAAATACACTTTCGAAGCTACCAGGAAAGGCAACGCAGGGTGAAAGTAAGGAAAGAGAGAATTCTTTGAAAATAAATATGCCATCAAACAAAAAAGCCCCGCAAGTGGTGACTTGCGAGGCTTTTGATTTTTTGAAAGCGGTCCGGACGGGACTCGAACCCGCGACCCCCTGCGTGACAGGCAGGTATTCTAACCAACTGAACTACCGAACCGTGTTTTTTTAAAATCACTTTTCTTTCAAAGCGGTCGCAAATGTATGACTTGTTTTTTTCACATGCAACCAGTGTCGAAAAAAAGTAAAAAATTTATTCGCTTTCGCAACGACTGTCTAGGGTTTGCTAACTTTGTCTTTCATTAAAAACACAGGATGCTGTTTTTTTCTGGCTCCTTACCAGGAACAAAAGGCAAACACAACACTTGTTTATGGTTTTTTTGGATTTTGAAAAACCGTTGGAAAGCTTGTTTGAGCAGTTAGACAAAATCAAACAAGTGGGCGAAGAGGGCGACCTTGACGTGTCGCCCATGATAGAGGAGTTGGAGGCTAAAATCAACGCCAAGCGAAAAGAAATCTATGACAACCTGACTCCTTGGCAAAAAGTCCAACTTTCCCGCCACCCAGAGCGACCTTATACCTTATTTTATATCGAGCAAATTTGCAGCAACTTCGTCGAATTGCATGGCGACCGACACTTTGGTGACGATAAGGCCATTGTAGGTGGATTGGCAGAAATTGATGGCCAAACCGTCATGATTATGGGTCAGCAAAAGGGCAACAACACCAAGGCTCGCCAATACCGCAACTTCGGCATGGCAAACCCAGAAGGCTATCGAAAGGCATTGCGCTTGATGAAATTGGCCGAGCGTTTTGGGTTCCCAGTTGTTACGTTAATTGATACACCAGGCGCTTTCCCTGGTATCGAGGCAGAGGAGCGTGGGCAGGCTGAAGCCATCGCTCGAAACCTGTTCGAAATGGCAAAACTCGAAGTACCCATCGTCTGCGTCATTATCGGCGAAGGCGCATCCGGCGGTGCCATCGGCATTGGCTTGGGTGACCAAGTCTTTATGCTTGAAAATACGTGGTACTCGGTCATATCGCCGGAATCTTGCTCGTCTATTCTCTGGCGCAGCTGGGACTTCAAGGAGCAAGCAGCCGAAGCTTTGAAGCTCACCGCAGATGACATGCTTTCCTTTGGATTGATAGACGGTATCATCAAAGAACCGCTCGGTGGCGCACACTCCGCACCGGAAGAAATGGCCGTTATTTTGAAAACATACTTAAAAAAGGCCCTGGCCGACTTGGGAAAACTTACACCAGACGAGCTTGTCGAAGCTCGAATCAACAAGTACAGTTCCATGGGCGTTTATGACACTATTCCCGCTACCGTAGAAGCGGAAGAAAGCACCGAGGCTTGATTTTTGACCATCCCCCGGCTTTTTTACAGCAAACAAACGCCTGCGTACCATGCAGTTTTTAGAACAAATTCGACTTCGTTTCCACCGTTCCTTTTTAAACAAAGAACGGTCGATACAAAAGGCCCAACGAGCCTCTATGTACCTTGACAATGCCACATCCATTGGCATTCTCTTCGATGGCACGGAGCAATCCGAGCGGGAAATCGTGCTCGACTATGCCGAACAACTCAAAAAAGCGGGAAAAAAAGTGAAGCTCCTTGCCTTTTTCAACAACAAACTCAAAGGAGAAAGCTTTGCATTCCCTGCCTTCAATCGGCTCCAAATGGACTGGGCGCTGCGCCCCAACAGCCGGGAAGCCCTAGAGTTTAAGGACCAAAACTTTGACCTGCTCCTCAACCTCACTAAAAAAACGGTTGTGCCACTTGACTACCTCGCTGCCCTCTCAAAAGCGAAGTACCGGGTTGGACCTTACACCGACCAGACTTTTTGCTACGACTTGATGATTGAACACGCTGGGAAAACAGACCTTAAGACGTTCCTTCAGCAGGTGATTTTTTACATGAAAAAGATGCGACCAAATCATGAAGCAGCAGCAGCTTAACGGAACGGGCGTCGCCATCGTGACTCCTTTCCAGCAGGGAAAAGTGGATTTTGACGCCCTCGAACGAATCATCGAGCACGTCATCACAGGAGGGGTGGACTTCATCGTGTCGCTTGGCTCTACCGGCGAGGCTATCATGCTCACCACCCCGGAATGCAAAGAGGTTTTCAAGTTTACCCTTCAAAAAGTAAAGGGACGTGTGCCCGTCGTGGCGGGGCTTTTTGGCGCAAACAGCACCCTGCACCTTTTGGAACGGGTACGCAACTACGACCTAGACGGATTCGCCGCAATCATGTCCAGCAGCCCTAGCTACGTGAAGCCCACACAAGAGGGCATTTACCAGCACTACATGGCTTTGGAAGCCGCATCGCCGCTGCCCATCATCATTTACAACGTACCGGGCCGCACCGCCTCCAACGTCACCGCCGACACCACGCTGCGACTCGCAAGGGCCAGCAGAAAGTTCATCGCCGTGAAGGAAGCCAGCGGTCAGTTAGACCAAGCCGTGTCTATCATCAAGCACAAACCGGAAGGTTTTACCGTACTGAGTGGCGATGACTCGCTCACGCTGCCCATCATCGCTTGCGGCGGT
>JAHEAS010000625.1 GCA_024642645.1 Saprospirales bacterium
GCCTGTCACATTCCAGGCAAATGTTGAGCCTGAAACGATGCCTACGGCATATTGACCACTTGTATTTTCAAGCACCTGTACCGGTCCGCCTACAGTCTTTGGAGACGGATTAATAAGCATTTCAATCTTATTTGAAGGCACCGGATACGGCGCTGTGGCGCACAGGTCGGTGATAAGATCAACGCTGACTGAATCGCCATAAGTCACAGGGCCCGTAAAGGTTTTGGACGTTGTCTGTGAGCCGGAATTCAAGCCGTTGACCTTCCATTGATAGGCAATGCTTCCATCTGATTTGGCATTGGCCGTGAAGGTGAATGGATCGCCATAGCACAAGTTGTTCTTTGGTGCAACAGAAATAGATACTGAAGGGCTCTTGTGGTACTTCACCACTATTTTGTCCGTGCTTTCACATCCGTTGCCGTCCGTAATCACAACGGAATAGGTTCCCGCAGTGGTCACGCTGTATGTTGCGGTAGTCGCGTTGTCCTGCCATAAGTAAGTAACTCCGCTCGCTGTAGCGTTCAATACAAGTGTTTCGCCGGCACACAAGGTAGTGTCCGGTCCAAAATTCACCGTTGGTGGCGGCGGATACATGCCAATGTTTATGGTGTCTCCTCCCATGCAACCATTTTTGTAAACACGCACCGAATAGGTTCCGGCAGTGCTCACGGCAAAAGTATCAAGTGTCGAGTTGTTCGACCAACGCACACTGTCCCTATTAGATCCCGCATTCAACGTGATCGTCGTGCCCGGGCAAATACTCTTGTTCGGGCCAAAATTCACCGTCGGGTAGTTGTATCCGGAGAAGGCAAGGGTGGCCGTATCATTATAGTTTATAGTGTCGGTTTTGTTGTTGGGATTGGTTGTCCAGGCAATGATGTTGTTGCTTGTACCCCCCCCCACGTTTATGCTTCCGAGGTTGATCTGTGCTGTTTGGGATCCACTGCCATTGGCAGTATCCAACAATCCGGTCCAGGTGATAGGTGTCTTGTACACACCATTCAATCGCCAGTTTATGGTGAGACTGGTGATGCGGTTTGTCCCGTAGTTTTTAATAGTAGCCTTGGCATTGTAGACACCTGTGCAGTTCGATGCAGGAGAGTCAACAGACAGTACGCCGGCATCGTTTGGACCTTTGTAAGGTGGAATCCAGTAGATCTCGACACGGGCAAGTGCGGCAGAAGTTTCCTGCGAAATTGGGCCAGCAGCTCCGGTCCTGAGGTAGCCCTGATAAAGCATTCTTGTCAGTGTTACAGAAGAGCCGTTGATGGTTGAAGAATATGGACCTGTCGGTGTGGCATATGAGTTGTGCAATAAGCTGTCCTGACCAAGCACGCCAATGATGTCACCGGCTGTAATCGGAATGCTCACCGAATTGATCACACCATTTGGTGCATGCTGAATAAAGGCCAACGTTGTAAATGCTGTGGTGCTGGCAGAATACGACGGTGGGCCGGCAGAGGTGAATTTAACCAGTTGAATGTACTGGCTTCCGCTTCCTGCCGACGTCGGCACCCTTAAGCCTGTAATGATGAAGTTCGACGGAGCCGTGAACCAATAACCTCTGACATTACCGGTGTAAATACTTCCCTGCGAAGGCATTGGGACCATGGTTTGGGCATTCAGCTGAATGCTGCAAAACAAGGCAGCAGTCAACAGAAAATAAGTTCGTAATTGTTTTTTCATAACGCTTATTTTAAAAGAAAGTTAACTTGATGGCAATATGCCTGAAAGGGGAAGAAAGACCAATGAAACTCACTGTTGAAAATGGAAATAAATACAAGGATGTATTTTTCAACGGTGTATGTTATGTCATATCGAATTTAAGCAATTGAATTGATTATTAGACAATTCCAAACAAAAAATGGCTTTAATGTAATTATTTGATATTTGCCCTTCATTTGATATCTTCCACAACGAATTAGTTAATTTGAAACATCACTTCGTCATACTAAATGAGAAAGTTGCCTTGGGGCTGACTTTTATTCTATTGCTCCTTTTATCTTCTTGTGACGATTCAGCCTCCAAAAGGCAAACTGAAAAGCCCCCATGGCATTATGCTAAGCCTATCGGCGTAGATCTGAATTTGGACGAGGGCTACTCCATCGATGTTTTGACGGGTGATTCCATTTTTCCCATAATAAATGGCTTAGGTGATACCATAATTACCGGTAAGCAGGTGCCTTTCAATCCAACCAATGTTGTACCGTTGGACATAGAGAAGGCCACAAGACGAAAACTAAAACCACCCACGGTATTTCCTTCAAATTCAAATGTTCATAAGGTAGCGGCTCCGCTCAACTCAGTCAGGATCGATCTTGAAAAATTACTTAAAGTGCCCCTTGGTTTGGATACGTCTTCCTTTGAACTGACCAATTCGAAAGGTGAAATAATAAAGACCGGCGTGGCCTTGCCTGTCCAGGGTGAAGTATTGGAGGTAAGCAAGCCAAAATCAACCAAGGCATTTTCTATGGGCGTAAAAGACAATTGTATAGGCAACATCCAGTACCTCGATTTTGATCAGGGCATGAAATCATCCTATGTTTATTCATTAATGGAGGATAGCCGAAATAATCTTTGGATTGGCACCAATGCCGGTGGGGTTGCCTTGTACGACGGGCAGACTTTCTTTCATTATACCGAAAAAGAGGGATTTGCAAGTTCTGTCAAGTGCATTTACGAAGATAGCAAGGCCAATATTTGGTTTGGCACCTATGGCGATGGCGTGATCAAGTACGACGGAGAAACATTCGTCAGGTACAATGAAAAGGAAGGCATGCCCTACAATACGGCCTATTCTATTTTTGAGGATAGGGAAGGGAATATGTGGTTCGGTTGGAAAGTCGGCGGTGCGAGTAAGTTCGACGGAGAATTTGTCACCCATTACGGAGAAAAAGAAGGATTAAGCAATAATAGCGTAACGAAGATCCTTCAGGATGGGAGTGGAGATATGTGGTTTGCGACCTACGGTGGTGGCGTGGTAAATTTTGACGGCCAGACCTTCACTCATTATACCACGAATGATGGGCTATGTCACAACAACATCCTG
>JAHEAS010000626.1:0-2461 GCA_024642645.1 Saprospirales bacterium
TAGGATGTCCGTACATTTTATCCATCCCTCGTTAAGATTGACTCCAATCTCGAAAAACCTTGCTTTGACACCACAAATCAGAAAATCACTTCGCCACCACAAACCTTCCAATCAGGTTCGCAGCGCCATCCCGGCCACTCACGAAGTACATCCCTGCGCCCAGCCCTTCTACATTCAGCGAGCGCAGTTGGCCACCTTCGGTAACAGTACTTTTCACCAATTGCCCGCTCAAATCAACTATGTCGAAAACAAGGGTGGAGGACTGCATATTTTCAGACAATTCAATAGTCAGTTCGCTTTGGTAGCTGACCAGAGAAGGATAGATGTGCAGTTGCACCGTTTCATTATTTCTGGAAAAAACAGTGGAAGCGCCCGTCGCTGCTGGGCAGACATTCTTCACCGTGATGGCCACACCGGGAATGCTGGTTGTTAGCACGGCGGGGTCGGCAGTGAGCGACATATCGGGGAAATTAACCGCCCCGGCGAGGCTGGCCGTGGCCACAAAAGTGGCGCCCTCGTACCATGAATAAGGCGTTTCGGCAATGTCCACGCCGCAAGTGCCGCCAGCGTCTATGGTGGTGCGGGTAGGGTCGTTGAGGTCAATTCCGTGGTCGGTCGTGGTGCCCATGCCGCCGGAAAACTGGCTGCCGTTGGCGTAGTCGTAAAATGCGTTGTTGATGGAAGAGCCGGCCGTGAGCAGCCCAGCGCCGGTGCCAAAAGCGGATTTCACCAGCCCGTTGTTGGTGAACGTGCCAAGGTTGATGTTGCCCCGCCCGTCGCCGAGGTCGAGCACGCCGTTCATGTCGTTCACGCTGTTGCCACGGTTGTAAAACCTCGACGTGCCATTCATCAAACCGCCCAAAACGACGCTGCCGAGATTGGTGAAACTGCCCATTTCGTTGACGGAAATGGCCCTGGCAGTCTCTTTGCCACCTGCGTTGGCGTTCACCGTGCCGGAACTGGCATTGAAGAAAGTGCCAGCGGTCGTGTCCTGCCCAATGGAGATGGCGTTGTTGCCCGTGCCAGCGGAGTCTTTGGCCACGAGTTCGAGCATCCCGAAGTTGTTGAACGTGCCGCCGCTGATGATTTCGATGCAGTCGTCGCCGGGCTTGGTGACCGTGATGGTGCCACTATTGTTGAATGTGCCGCCAAGCACCTGTATGCCGTCAGTCACATTGTTGTCGAAATTCATCGTGCCATTGTTCGTGACCATGGAAGCCGATTTGAAGCCGTTTTTCACCGTACTGGCAAAATGTATGGCGCCCTCGTTGTTCACCCAAGTAATGGCGTTGGCGAGGTTGATGCCGTTGGTGCCGCTGAGGATGTTCACGGTAGCGCCGTTGCCCACATTCACCGTCACGCTGTCTGCGGCGGCAAAGGAGACGATGCCCTGCTTCGTATCATTGGGGTGGAGGTTGAAAGTATGGCCAGCGCCAAAAGATAAGGTTGATTTGGCGTTGACGACCACCGCATGTTCGTTGGCCGTGCCGTTGCCGATGGTCAGGTCAAGGTTGAGCGCCACGGCAGAGCCGCCGCTGATGGTCACCCGCACGGGCGCAATGGCCGCCGTGCCGGTGATGAGGGCATTTTTTGAAATCAAAACGAGCGAGTCGGCAGGTGGCACCATCGCTGGTTCCCAATTGGCAGCATCCTGCCAAGAAGTGCCGTCACCGCTGCCCACCCATTTGATTTGGGCAAAAGTGGACGTGGCGCAAAAGAGGAATAACGCAAGGAGCATGAGGCTCAAAGCTTGAAGTGTATTGTCTTTTTTCATAATTATTTTTTGTGAAAAGAGTGGTTTCAGATAAGTCCAAGCATTGAGGAGATGGCTTGATGGAATGGCCACTCCTCAATCTTGAACGGTAACGGTAATATATGAAACGAATTTTAGGTGGATACTCAGCCTTTTTTGTTGGCCGCTGCTTCCCGTTTGGCCTTGGCCTGTTCTTTCGTCAGCACGTCGTTGTTGACAGCAAGGTTGAATGCCTTGATGGCCTCGTTGACAGCATCGTTCTTTTCATGTTCGGCCTTGTCGCTTTTCTTCGCCGCCGTGATTTTCTCTGTTCGGGCAATATGCAGGTCTGTGATTTTTTTCTTTTGAGCATCGCTCAATGCCAGCGCAGGGTTTACGGACACGATTGCATCGTTGATTTCGGCCACCCGAGCCTCGGCCTGCTCTTTCGGGCCATTGTTGGACTGGGAAAAACCCGTGAGCGAAAAGAACAGGACGGCCAAAAATGCAAGGAGGTATTTTGCTGATTTCATGTTGATTACCAATTTTTTCGAGGCCGCTTGTGCTGCGTCATGGCAGCACAAGTTCCCCGAGTTCATCAAAAAATTCTGTTATGCTGAAAACTATTCTTTGCTCGAACCCTTCGCATCTTTGAGCGCCAGCCGCTGCTCCTTGGACAGGATTTCCTTATTGACTTTTTGGTTGACGGACTTGTTCAAGGCTTTTTTC
>JAHEAS010000626.1:2471-3044 GCA_024642645.1 Saprospirales bacterium
GACATAAAGTTCTGTAACCTGCTTTTTCTGCTCGTCGTTCAGGGCGAGGCTTGGGTTGGCATCAACAAGCTGTTTGTTCAGCGCTTCCATTTGTTCGGAAGCCTTTTGCTGCATTTTGGATTGTGAAAAGCCCAAGTTGGCGAAGCAGAACAGGGCGGTGAAGGCGAGGAGGAATTTAAGATTTTTCATGTTTACCAATTTTGAATTTAAAAAGTCTTTGTGTTTGGATTGTCTGTTAGAGACCTGAATGGACGAGGAAGATTTTGCTGCCCCCTGCAATTTTCGGCGTTCGTTCCGATGCCGGATTGCAAGGGCAAATGTCATTTCATCCGTCGTGTTTTAAGTCCAATTATTGTCTGCAAGGGTTAGAAATGCGTCTTTTTGAAAAGAAAATGCAGGAATGGCAGCCGTTTTCGGACGTTTATGAAAAAAGCAGATTTTAGATAGCGCAGATTTTCAGAAAGATTTTCAAAACCTGTTAGGGGCGATCACTTCACCGCCATCCCGCTCACCCGGTACCCAATCCGCTCCCCTACGGCGTACAAGTGCATCCCTTTTTCCATCGGAAACGGC
>JAHEAS010000627.1 GCA_024642645.1 Saprospirales bacterium
ACCAGTACCGAGTGAGATGCCTTTTACGATGCCACACCTAAAGATTAAGTCGGTGTCAACACAGAAGATGAAGATGCTGACGGTATCTCCTGTTACTGCTCAAGCACCCAAGGCAACTTTTGGGGACAAGGTTTCTAGAATGGTGGCGCCGTTGAGGAACTTCAAAATTAAGTTGCCAAACCTAAAATCTACTGACACTGCCGCACCAAAAAAAGCACCCATTGTACCAAGACGGACAACTGAACTAAGTGGGCATGGCATCATTTGATGCGCACTGAACCTATAAGACAAACGGGCAGCTTTTCACAAAAAGCTGCCCGTTTGTTTTTAATGCAACTTTGGTTTGGTTTTGAAAAAAGGATTCCCGAACATTGGTTCACTAATTAATTCATTCCACAACTTAAATATCCATCATGTCAAAATTTTTGCATTATAAATCGGCAAACCAAGGTCGCCGTGACTTTGTAAAAACATCTGCTCTGGCAGCCGGAGGAGTGCTACTAGTACCTTCCTTACTTGCCGCCAAAGTGCATGTTGATGGCGACGACACCATCAAAGTAGCACTCGTAGGTTGCGGAGGCCGTGGCACCGGTGCTGCTGTGCAGGCGCTCTCGACCAAACAAAACGTGAAGCTCGTGGCAATGGCCGACGCCTTCCGGGACCGACTCGATGAGTCTTACAATGTGCTTACTGCCGACGACATCTCCGATTGGTCAGGGTCAGAAGGCAGTGTGAAAGGACGTGTGCAAGTGCCCGAAGAGCACAAGTTTGTCGGCTTCGATGGCTACAAAAAGGCTATCGCATTGGCCGACGTGGTCATTTTGACTACACCTCCGGGCTTCCGGCCCATTCACTTCGAGGAGGCAGTACGGCAGGGCAAGCATATTTTTACAGAAAAACCCATGGCTGTTGATGCACCGGGAATTCGCCGGGTACTGGATGCCGCCGAAACTGCGAAGCAGAAAAAACTGAACGTGGTGGTGGGCTTGCAACGCCATTACCAGACTGTTTACCGGGGTTGGGTGGAGATGATGCAGGCTGGTGCCATCGGCGAGATTGTAACCTCGCACGTTTACTGGAACAACGATGGTGTGTGGGTACGTGGCCGGGAGGAGTTTTCAAAAAAAGCAGGGCGACCGCTCACCGAAATGGAGTACCAAATGCGCAATTGGTACTATTTCAACTGGCTCTGTGGCGACCACATCACGGAGCAGCATATCCACAACCTCGACGTGGGCAACTGGGTGAAGAACGCTTACCCCGTACGGGCACAGGGCATGGGGGGCCGGCAGGTGCGGGTCGGCAAGGATTTTGGGGAAATTTTTGACCACCACTTCGTGGAATACGAGTACGAGGACGGTAGCCGGATGTTCAGCCAGTGCCGCCACCAGCCGGGCACGATGAGCCGGGTGACGGAGGTGTTTCAGGGGACGAACGGCTCAGCGCCGCAGCCCGGTGTACTGCTTACCCGCAGCGGACATGAGCTGTTCAAACACGATGGCCGCAACGACCCGAACCCATACCAAGTGGAGCACGACGAACTGTTCGAAGCTATTGCCAAGGGCGATTACCGCTACGCCGACGCTGAGAACGGTGCCAAGGCCACGATGACCTCTATCCTTGGCCGTATGGCTACCTACTCCGGACAAGTGGTGGAGTGGAAGGATGCCATGGCCAGCAACCTCAGCCTTGCACCAGCAAAATATGATTGGAGTGCTCAGCCGCAAGTACTACCCGGGGCCGATGGCATGTATGCCTGCGCCATTCCGGGCGTTACGAAGGTTTTATGACCAACAAAAGCGATGCTGGTAAATTGGCCAGCATCGCTTCATTTTTTTGCAAAAACTAAAACACCTTGAAAATGCGCTACTTAATTTCCCTACCTTTTTTCCTCTTCTTTACCCAGTCTTTGCTTGCGCAAAATGGCGTTATTCATCTTGAAAATCCGTCGTTTGAGGGAGTTCCCGGTGAGAGTGTCAAGGATAACTTGTTTCCAAAGGGCTGGCAAGACTGCGGGTTTAAGGGGGAAACGCCTCCTGATGTGCATCCGATAGAGGGGGGCGGGACATTTCAAGTGACACAAGAACCTGTGGACGGCGATACCTATATCGGCATGGTTGTAAGAGAAAATGATACTTGGGAAATGGTGGGGCAGCAACTTTCCAGCCCGATGCAAGCAGGCAGTAATTATAACTTTAGCATTTATCTCTGCCGCTCGAAGATATATTTAGGTAATAGCCGAGTTTCAGGGATGCAGATAAATTACGCAGCGCCAATTATGCTTCGCATTTGGGGCGGCAATGATGATTGTGACAGAAAAGAACTGTTGGCTACCAGCGGATTGGTTGTCAATACAGATTGGGAGGAATATGAATTCCAGTTTTCACCCACAAAAAATTTCACCCATATCATATTTGAAGCATTTTATAAAGTGCCAACAAAATTCCTCTATAATGGAAACCTGCTTATGGATATGGCTTCAGATATAATAGCGCAATAAGGTGGTTTTCCATACTGATATTACTAAATCAACTTAAATGCGCCACTATACTATACTTCCTATATTTATATTCTTTGCCCATTTTTTGCTTGCACAAAGCGGCGATATTTCACTCGAAAACCCTTCATTTGAGGGAGTACCACAGGCAGATTTATATGACGAAATTTTGCCGGAAGCTTGGTTCGCTTGCGGGTTTGCCGATGCACCAACGGCGATGCTGCTACCAAAACCGAGCGGAAGTGTATTTCGGATAAAGCAAGGGCCAAATGATGGGCAGACTTACCTCGGCATGGTCGCTCGGGAGGACGGCACTTGGGATATAATCGGGCAAAAACTGTCAATGCCGTTGATGGCAGGTAGCGTTTATAGTTTCAGTGTTTTTATGTGCCACTCGACTTCATTTACTAATATCAACTGGGCAACGAGCGAAATTGTGAAATATGAAACACCAATAACCCTGCGCATTTGGGGCGGCAAAAGCGATTGCGACCGACATGAACTGCTGGCCACCAGCGCAGCGGTCAAAAACTCGGATTGGCAG
>JAHEAS010000628.1 GCA_024642645.1 Saprospirales bacterium
TTGCCCTAAATAGGTATATCCAGCGGGCATGTCATTTTGCGCTTCTTCTCCATCGAACATAAGCTTGGATATTTGAAACATATCAATTCGTGCTTGTGGGGAATCTTCTAAGCACGGTGGTAATGCAGGAAAAAGCCGACCGAATTTACCTCTTTCGTAAGAGGTAGAGGAAGGTATCGGTGTGGAGGTAAGGTCAAGGTGTCGTGCCACAGCTAAAATATTTTAAGGCTATTCGAAGGTCAAAAATAATATTTTGAACAATAGGAAAAACAATTGGTGGATATTTTTTACTTATAAAGTTCAAAAATTTTAAATTTGTCAAAAATTAGAGATGATAGATTTTTATGAAAACATTTCTATTCCTTTTTTTCCTTAAATTCTAAACCTTGAAACAATGGCAAAAATCATCCTTTCCCCCAGCAGCAATGTCATTATAACTCCTCCTTCTGGAACAAGTGACAAGAAATGGTTTGAAACAAACTTCATTAACCCAAATTTTGACACAGAAAAATCTGTAGCATTTGATAAGAATGATTTGAAAAACGTTTTGATTGCTCAAACTGATTGTGTTCAACTGGTGCTTTCGAAACAGGACTACCTTGGCAAAAAAACGCTTTCGATTGCAGGCATTGACGACTTCAATAGCCTACAATTAGAAGATAGCCATACCGTATTTTTAGGAAATCATTTTACAGCACCTACAAGTACTAAACAAATTCAGCTAGATTTTAGCCAACTGATAGGTGACGACCCGGTCAACCAAACTTGGGATACCCCATACACTTCAAGTGGGCTATATGAAGTCGTCATTGGAAATTACCAAGAAAAACCAGCAGCTTTCAACCATTTCTCGACCGTCAATTTTGATGCTACCAAAATCAAAGAGCTATGCTCAAAAAGCACCTGTACTAAAGTTGCCTTCCTACCCGGCTTTGTTAGGCTAACAACAAAAAGGACAACTAATGGAGGATTAGATGAAATCATGGCAATTGAAACCCTTATAGCTGTTGCCATTAATGCCGCAAACGAAATTGTAGGCTTGCCAGTCATTCCATTATATCCTTGGCCAGTAAAGTATCCTCCATACGGATAATCTTGAAAGCATTTTGGCTACTTGAAAATCAGACATCTGCATACATCGCCTGTTCACACCCCCGGAACAGGCGATTTTTTTTACCTTTCGGCCAGACAAACCCTATTCGGTGATGGTAGTAAAGAACACTGGCCGTTTTGTTTGGATATTCTGGCTGGCCTTCCATTTAGCCAGCGTCAATTTAATTGGCCAGCCCACCAATTTAGTCTTCCACGAACTGAACCAAAACGACGGCCTTTCTGAGCTTCAAAGCTCCTATATCTTCGAGGATTCCCGTGGCTTTCTTTGGTTTGGAGGCTACGATGGCTACAACCGGTCTGATGGCAAGCACGTGAAAGTGTACCGCCCCATATTGCGCAATGGACAGCTCGATCCGAACACTTCCAGCACTATTTTCGAGGACAAGCAGGGCAAATTGTGGTTTACAACCTACAATGGCCTCCACTGCTATGACCCCAACACCGATAAGCTGGCTCCGGTGGAGTTGCAGTTTGTTTGCGAAGATACCATACAGGATTACTGCGCTTTTCACCTCGACAAGCACCAAAACCTTTGGTTGGTGGCAAAAGACAGCGTGCGGATTTTTAATACTGTTACACACAGGGAAACCCCATTCCACCCTTTGAAGACCTATGTTTGTACCGGTATCGAAAATGCAAAAGGCGAAGTGGTCGGAACGGCAGTTCCTGACCCAGATAATGGTGGCTTGGTAATTTACCATTATGGAGTAGGATTGAAGTACACCAAGACCCACTATTTTAATGGCAATATTACTTCAGGGTTTCCCTTAGCACATATCACTGCAGTTAAAACCGAAGGAGATTCGGTACTCTGGCTGTCATCATCCATTGGACTGATAAGGTTTCCGCTCCAACGGCCCGATGCCTATCAAATTTTTGAACTAAAAAAGGGTGGGAACCCTCAACACATCTGGGACATGGCCAGTTGGCGCAACCTTCATTGGGCCACAAGCCCCTCCAATGGGCTTTACCTGTTCGACAATAGCGGCAAGCTGCTTTTGAACCAAAAGGCGGCCATGCTCGGCAACCGAATGGCAGATATTTCAGCGATGAATAATGCCTTGATTGACCGGAATCAAAATCTCTGGGTGAGTTCTTGGGGTACTGGTATTTTTTACGCCAGCCTGACCCACGCCAAATTTCAACACCTGTTGGCACCAAATGCCCCCAACCTTCAAAAAAAGCGGCAAGTGGTTAGCATTGCTGAGGATAATAAACGGCAACTTTTGTGCGTACTGCCCGAAGAAGGGTTGTTTATTTTTGATGGAAAAGGAGAACAGGTTGCTGTATTGGACAAGATTATTTTAGAAAACGGAAAGCAAGTCAAGGGGAGTTTCAATAAAGTGCAAACAGGCGCACAGGGTGGCATCTATGTTCAAATTGACAGAAACCTATATTTTTCCGATAGGGAAGATTTCCTGTTCCGCCAAATTGGAGAAAAACTGAACAACTCGTTTGAAATTGTTGAAGCAGGGCCTGACCGGAACTTCATGCTGTCTTTGAATGGCTTGTTTGAATTTTCAAAAAATACAAAAACCATCATTGATTTCAGCCGAGCCAAACCAATTCAAAAATACGAAAGGGCTATCAAGTTGTTTTGGGATTCAAAAAATCGCTTGTTTGCCACTGACCTGAACGACAAAGTCTATGTTTATGAAATTCAAGAGCAAGGAGTATTAGCCAAGACACCGTTGAACTACATGGGTTCAGTCACAGGTATTGCCTTCTCCAAGCAACAGGATACTGTGTGGCTTTCCTCCATCAAGGGTTTAATAATGCTCAATCCGAAAAACGATTTTTCCGCCAAACCTGAATACATAAAGGGCAAGAACAAAATCCTGGAGCGCCCCTTCAATGCCATCCTCATGGACAACCACGGCAGGCTCTGGCTATCCTCCAACAACGGCCTTTTCAGGTACGACCCCAAA
>JAHEAS010000629.1 GCA_024642645.1 Saprospirales bacterium
AATCCACCGCTGCAATATTCCCACGGTTCATTTCATCCATCCTCAATGCGGCCACATCTGCATATTTACCAGCCGGGTATTGGTCGAGATAAAGCTGAATGTCACTGTATTCATTGGATGCCAAGGCTGAATTCCAGACATCATTTTCCAAACTATCGAGCACCACCATCGCCGCTGCGGCTTCAGGGGTGGCGGGGTTTTCTCTTAAAAAATTCTCAATTTCTTTCCTATCGGGGTCTGACCTGAGTTTCTTGAAATTCAATGCCCGTTCAATAGAAGCTGTCTCACCTGGGTTAACATCCAAATTGTTTGGGAATATAAAATCCTTGAGTGCCACTCCCCCAATCAGAAGCACAGCTACGCCTGCCATCACCCTACCAATTAGCCCTAAACCAATGCTTTTCGCTGATTTTGCCGGTGATGGTTGGGGTGCTGCTGGACTTGGCGCCGACGGCTTTTCAATCCCCCTGTCGCCGCCAGCCACTGCATGTTGCTCTTTACTATTGGTCAACTGCCATGTGAATCCCTTCTCAAATTTAGGGGCCAACTCACTTGGGTCAAGCGTCAACAAGATTTCCACTTTTTCTTTCAGCACCTCATTACGTTTACGTTCCACACCATCCACAATTTCAATGATGGAAATCTTGAGCACCAAGGGATATTGGCCTTCTTTCAAAGGAGTTACACAGAATATCCACTCCGTCACCAAGTCCTTTTCTACCATCTGTACGGTATCGTACAAGGTCGAGATTTCGAACGCCTTGTCGCCATTCGGGTCAATAAGCTCGACACCCATCACATTGGCAATCCGTAAATCCTTCATCACATCGCCTACATGAACCTCAAAATCGTGCAACAATAATTTTCGGTCAAAGGCCAACCTAACGATGCATTCCGATTCCACACCAACGGCCATTTTTTTAGGGATGCGGTAAAGCACTTCGCCATTGTAAATATCGGCCATCCCTCCCTCCTCCGTGGAAGAGCCTGCAAGTTCCGGTAGGTCGCTTTCTATGAGGGTACTGATAAAATCTATTAACGCTTGTCTAATTTTATTGAACTCCAAGGTGGCGTCCTCGTTGGAAATGATGCCCTGCAACAGCTGTCGGCCAACATCTTGGTAGCGACCTTCAAGGGCCAAATAGTCGTTGTAGCGGTCAGAGCCTGGCTTGAGTATTTTTTTAAAAGCTGCAAGAGCCAAGTCGGTACCTTGCGGAACAAGGTCACGAAGTTCATTTTGAATGGAATCCAATGTTTTCATGTAGCGTGAGTTTTTTGATTTGGGAAATTGGGGAATGGCAAATATCCAATTTTACCTTCAGGCCAAATCTAAGGTTTTTTTCTAACCTGCATTCAAAGTGCATTTGGCAAGCATTTTACACCTCCGAGTTTTTTTTGCGACTGCTTTATTCCTTGTTTGCCAATTGGCCACAGGCCGCATCAATGTCTTTGCCCCGGCTCCGCCGAACAGTAGTCATCACACCATTTTCGCTTAAAAACCTTGCGAAACGGTCAATCTTGTTCTCGTTTGCTTTCACAAATTCCAACCCTGCGACCGGGTTGTACTCGATGATGTTCACCTTGACCGGGAAGCGTTGGCACAGCCGTAGCAATGCCACGGCATCGTCATAGCTTTCGTTGAAATCGTTGAAGGCGATGTACTCGTAACTCAGGCGGTTGCCTGTTTTTCGATAAAAATATTCGAGCGAATCCATCAGTATTTCGAGGCTGTTCTGCTCGTTGATGGGCATGATTTCGTTGCGCTTTTCGTCAGTCGGAGCATGGAGCGAGAGGGCGAGATTGACCTTTGAGTTATCATCAGCTAGTTGTCTAATCATCTTCGCAATGCCTGCTGTACTAACCGTGATTCGCTTCGGCGACATTCCAAGTCCTTCTGGCGAGGTAATGCGCTCGATGCTTTCCATGACTGGGCGATAGGCAAGTAGCGGTTCGCCCATACCCATGTACACGATATTGGTCAATGGATGCCCGAAAGTTGCTTCGCACTGGCGGTTCACCAATAGCACTTGGTCATAAATTTCGGCGCCGTCAAGGTTACGCACTCGCTTCATCTGGCCAGTAGCACAAAAGGCACAGGTTAGGCTGCACCCCACTTGGCTGCTCACGCAAACCGTGAAACGGCGGTCATCCGGCACGGGTATCAGCACCGACTCGATGAGGTGGCCATCGTGGAGACGAAAACGGGTTTTAATGGTACCATCGTTGCTGTTTTGCACCTTGTCTTCTACAATAAAATGTATGACAAACTGCTCGTCAAGCCATTCCCTGAGCGGCTTGCTCAGGTTGGTCATTTCGTCAAAAGAATGGGCGCCTTTTTTCCAAAGCCACTCCCAGACTTGGTTTGCCCGAAATTTGGGTTCACCCTTTTCGCCGAAGGCGGCAATCAAATCGGCTTTTGTGAGCTGACGAATGTCTTTTTTAGTTGTAATCTCTACCATTCTGCAAAGTTAGGCAATGTATTGTGGTTGTCCTCCCGATAGCTATCGGGATATTGGGCTGGCGTATAAATTCTATCAGCCCCCTGAATAAATTCTGCGGCCACAAGTTGTGTTTCTTGCCAATTTGACACGCCATTTTGCGCCATTTTATCCAAAAAAATGACAGTACGTCACCTTTTTTCGGCTGGCACGAAAGGTGATGAGAGCGGGTGTCCGTCAGGACGGCGTTGATTGTTTTATTGCTGATATTGTTGAATTGTTTTTGAGACAATAGCAACAATCAAACAACACAACAATCAAAAATTACAACAATCTTAAACTAACAAAACGTAGATTACTATGAAGTTAAAGCCTATCAATGACAGGGTGGTTATTAAGCCAGCACCTGCCGAGGAAAAAACGAAAGGGGGCATCATCATCCCTGACACCGCAAAAGAAAAGCCACAGCGTGGCGAAGTCGTGGCCGTTGGCCCAGGCAAAGACGACAAGAAGATGACCGTTAAAAAAGGTGATATCGTACTGTACGGCAAGTATGCTGGCCAGGAGATGAACTATGAAGGAACGGATTACCTCATCATGCG
>JAHEAS010000630.1 GCA_024642645.1 Saprospirales bacterium
CGGCCAGTAGCCAAGCCGCTTCCGTTCCGGGGAAGATGGGTAGCCATTCATCGGCCATGCTGGCGGTGTTGCTAAGGCGGGGGTCAAGCACGATGAGCTTTGCGCCCTTCATCTTTGCCTCCATGATTCGCTGGGCATGCGGGTTGAAATAGTGCCCCGATTCTAAGTGTGCCGAGATGAGTAAAATGGCCTTGGCGTTTGCGTGGTCTGGCGATGGACGGTCGTGGCCATACCAGATGGCGTAACCAAAACGAGCGCCAGACGAGCAAATATTCGTGTGGGAATTGTGGCCGTCCACGCCCCAAGCCTTGAGCACCCGGTCCATGTAACCTTCGTGACCTGGCCGCCCGACGTGGTAGGCAATCTCGTTGTTTCGGCCTTCAATCAGCGCCTTGCGCATCCGTCCGGCGATGTCGTCCAGCACAGCGTCCCAAGTAACCCGCTCCCATTGGCCGCTGCCCCGTTCCCCTACCCGCTTCATCGGATAAAGCACCCGGTCAGGGTCGGTGATTTGGTTGATGGTGGCTGGGCCTTTTGCGCAGTTGCGGCCGCGGCTGCCGGGGTGCCAGGGATTTCCCTCGAACTTGCGCACTTGGTTCGTCTCCTTGTCGATGTAAGCTAAGAGGCCACAAGCGCTCTCGCAGTTAAAGCAAGTCGTAGGCACGATGGAGTAGTTTTTCTTCTCCTTTTTCGGCCAGGTCTTAGCCTCATACTCCGTCCAGTTGTCCCACTGTTCCGGCGGTGGAAACTTAGACAAGTCGCCTGGCTCGGTGAGACTGCCCACGGAGGGCGCATAGTCCTCGTCCTTGTGCAGGTTAGGAATTAGGCCGATGCCTTCGGCCATTTTTTCGATGAAACTTGGTTTGTGCTTGTAGCCCATATTTCTAATATTTTGTGGCATAGGATTTGGCGGCTGGTTAGTTTCCTGCCTCCTTTGCTCACTTTATTTCTTGAAAACTATTAACCTACTATGAAGAAAACCACCTCCAAGATGGAGCGGCTTATGCTCCTATTTCTGCTATTTGTTTCTTTTGCCGTCAATGCCCAAACTGGTGTCAACCTCTCTGCACGAGTGCTGCTGCAAGGTGCAATGATAAAATCCAATTTTGCTTATGACTCCATCATGCGGGATGACCTTCGGCAAAAGAACCTCCTTCCTGCTTCCGAACCGTATTCTGCAATGCCCAATTATCAGCAAGTCAACGGGGGCGGTAATGAGGTCGTATCTGACCCTTCAGTTTTTCAAACCACTGGCGAAGATGCTGTAGTGGATTGGGTAATTGTAGAGTTGAGAGACCCGCAAATACTCGACAGCACGGTTGCCACGCGCTCGGCACTTTTGACGAGAATTGGCAATGTGGTGGATGTGGACGGTGTTTCTCCGGTTCATTTCCCAAACACGGTATCTGGCCCTTATTACGTTGTCGTGCGCCACCGGAACCATTTGGGCGTTATGAGTGGCGTGGCAATCCAACTTTCCGATGCCACGCAGACTGTTGATTTTACCGACCCAAGTTTCAATGCCAATGGTTCTATGGCTATGCAAAACATTGGCAATAAATACGCCCTCAGGTGTGGCGACCTTAATGGCGACCGGCGAATTATTTATCAAGGACCGGGAAATGATGTTCTGAAAATTTTCACCACAGTTATCTACCATCCTTTGAATCCAAATCCTACGTCAACCTTTGTTGCTGCAGGGTACCTGAACGGAGACCTTAACATGGATGGATATACCATTTACACTGGCCCCGGAAACGATAGAAGCTACCTATCAGTAACTTTCTTGGCTGCTGTATTTCCTGTTCTTCAGAACCCACTTATCTGTGGCCCCTATATATTCGTGGAAATGGTGCCATAAAATTCAAACGACAGCCATCCTCCTAAAACTGCAAAACACAAACTCCTGCACCTTTTCACTCGGCGTCAAGTGCTTGACAGTCAGGCATTTGAGTTTTTCAAAAAACTGCTGAAGGCGTTCCTTCATAGCAGCTTCAGAGTATTGCTTGATTGGCAAGCCACTGCATTTATCCGGGCCATTTTCAGAAAATGTACCCAACACGAGGTAGCCGCTTGGAGCAATTGACTGCTGCACGGTTTTGATATAGTGCTTGATGTCTTTTTCTTTGGTGAAAAAATGGAACGCTGCCCGGTCATGCCAGAAGTCGTATTTCTCCTTTGGCTTGAAAGTAGCGGCGTCAGAAACCACCCATTTTACCAAAGAAGCCTTCTCACCAAGTCGGGCCTTTGCCCGCTCCAAAGCTTTCTCAGAAATATCAAGTACCGTCACGTTTTCAAATCCTTCGGCCAACAAGTGGTCAACGAGCAGACCGTCGCCACCGCCCACGTCAATGATGCGGGCGGTTTTGGGTAATTCATATTTATGCAAAAAATCCAAAGAAATGTCTGGCCTTTCTTGATACCAAGAGACCTCAGTCAACTGCTTGGTCTGATAGACATTTTCCCAGTGAGATTTGCGATTGACGGTATCCATTTTATTCTTTTACGCAGTTTACACGGTCTGCAATGCCTTGTTATGCCTTGCCCTGCAAAATCCGGTTCCAGTACAACCAAGGCAGCACCTTCGTTTTCAGCATCCACATGCTCCAACGTTCCTTGCCCTGGTCGAATGGAAAGGTTTCCATTGGATTGTTATCATAGTCAAACTCAGCAAGTACTAACTTGCCGTAGCCGGTGACCAATGGGCAAGAGCCGTAGCCGGTGTATTTCGCATCGAGTTTCCCGCCATTTTTGACGTGCATCAGGTTTTGAACCAAAACTGGGGCTTGCTTTCTAACGGCTGCACCAGTTTTAGCATTTGGCAAACTGGAAGCATCACCGCAGCTAAAGATGTTCGGGTAGCGATTGTGTTGAGTGGTGAACTTGTCCACGTCCACCCAACCAAACTCATTGTCAGGTACGGCAAGTGGCGATTTCTTGATAAAATCCGGTGCGCTTTGCGGAGGCGTCACGTGGATGAATTCAAAAGACTGCTCCACTCGTTTGCCGTTTTCATCTTCGAAATAGGCTTTTTTATTA
>JAHEAS010000631.1 GCA_024642645.1 Saprospirales bacterium
TTTTGTGGATGAAAACAGTGGGGCCGTTGACCTCGTTATTGACCCAAAAGACCCAAACACCCTCTATGCCGCTATCTGGCACAGGGAGCGTCGAGCTTGGAATTTGGTCGAAGCAGGCAATGGTTCCGGGATTTACAAAAGCACGGATGGTGGGAAAACTTGGGCCAAGGTTTCTGTTGAAACCAGTGGCTTCCCCGATGGTGAAGGCACGGGCCGAATTGGCCTGGCCATCGGTGAAAAGGATGGCAACTCGGTGGTTTACGCCATCGTGGACAACCAAAACCGTAGACCCAAGGAGGCCAAGGAAAAAACAGAAGAATTGACCAAAGACGATTTGCGGAGCATGACCAAAGAAGCGTTTTTGAAACTGGATAAAGACAAGGTCAAATCCTATTTGAGCGACAACGGTTTTCCGAAAAAATACAGTTCAGATAAGGTTTTTGAAATGGTAAAAAAGGGTGAAATCGCCCCACTTGCCCTCGTCGAATTTACGGAAGACGCCAACTCGATGCTATTCGATACACCAGTAGTTGGGGCAGAAGTTTATGTTTCAACTGACAGCGGTAAATCATGGAAAAAGACCCACAATGGCTACCTCGACGACCTATTTTACAGTTATGGTTACTATTTTGGGCAAATTCGAGTTGCTCCGCAAGATGCTGACCGAATCTATGTTTTTGGGGTGCCAATTTTGAAGTCCGATGACGGGGGCAAAAACTGGAAGTCCATCAACGGTGATAACGTTCATGGCGACCACCATGCCCTTTGGGCGAACCCCAGCCGCTCCGGCCACTTGGTGCTTGGCAACGATGGTGGCATTAACATTAGCTATGACGATGGGGAAAACTGGATAAAATGCAACACCCCGGCAGTTGGCCAGTTTTATGCCGTGGCGGTGGACATGGCCAAGAACTACAATGTGTATGGCGGCCTGCAGGATAATGGCGTCTGGACCGGCCCGCATACCTATGAAGCTGATGTGAACTGGCACGATAGCGGCCAATATCCCTACAAATCCATCCTCGGCGGCGACGGGATGCAGGTCGCTGTGGACACTAGGGACAATGAGACCGTTTACACGGGCTTTCAGTTCGGAAACTACTATCGTGTCAACCGGAGTAGCCGGGAATCTGAACGAATCACACCACAACACGACCTCGGCGAACGCCCCCTCCGCTGGAATTGGCAAACGCCCATCCATCTCAGCCGCCACAACGAAGACATTCTGTACATCGGCTCGAACAAGCTGCATCGAAGCTTCAATCAGGGCAAAGACTGGGAGGCCATTTCCGGTGATTTGACCAATGGCGGCATCAAAGGTGATGTGCCTTTTGGAACTTTGACCACCATCCATGAAAGTCCAAAGAAGTTTGGTCTGATTTACACTGGTTCCGACGATGGGCTGGTGCATGTGACCCGTGACGGCGGCAACACTTGGGCAAATATTTCAGCTGGATTACAGGCCGGATTTTGGGTGAGCCGAGTCGAGGCATCAGCCGTGGAATTGGGGAGGGTCTATGTTTCCCTCAACGGCTACCGCAACGACAATTTTGAGGCAATGGTTTACGTCTCCGAAAATTACGGCGATACCTGGCAACACATCGGCACCGACTTGCCGCAAGAGCCCGTGAATGTGGTAAGGGAAGACCCGAAGAATCCTGATTTGCTCTACGTGGGTACCGACCACGGTCTGTATATTTCACTCGACCGTGGCCAACATTTTATGCAAATGAACAAGGATTTGCCTGCAGTAGCGGTGCATGATTTAGTGGTGCATCCTCGTGAAAATGAACTGGTGGTGGGAACGCACGGCCGCTCGATGTACCTCGCAGATGTGAAGGAGGTACAACAACTGGTGGACAGTGTTTTGCAAAAAAACATTTATGCCTTCGAAATTCCAAAATTGCGGTATCGGAGCAACTGGGGAAACCTTCGTAACTCGTGGAGCGAAAAAGCACCTGAGCCGGATATTGAACTGGGCGTATTTACCAAGTCCATTGGTAAATTGAAAATAACCGTAATGATGGGTGATTTGAAACTAAATACTTGGGAGGCGGATGTGACGCATGGCCTCAATTACCCAGAATACCACGGCGATATTTCTGATAGCGCAGTCACGGCTTTTGCGAAGCAGCTGAACGAAAAAAAGAAAAAGGGCGACAAAGAAATACTGGTGGAAAAGGCCAAAAACGGCAAATATTACCTCCAGAAGGGAAGTTATAAGGTAGTGTTTGAAAAAGATGGCAACAAGGCGACCGCCAACCTTGTGATTGAGTAGGCGTTTTTGAAATAAAAACCATTCATGAAAAAATGCTTTTTTACACTGGCGCTTTTTGAATTTTGCTTCGCAAACCTTTTTGGTCAAACGCCTAATCGGTGCGTTGCTGCGCACAATGGTGGCTCAAGTGCGACTACTTTTTTTTCGAAAGAAACCCCTTATGCGAGCGTCACGGAACGAATGGTTGTGAACATCCCGGTAGTGGTGCATGTGGTTTGGAACCAGAATGTCGAAAACATTTCCAACGAGCAGATTTTGTCACAAATTGACGTGCTGAATGAGGATTTCAGTGCTGGCAATACCCAGATTGGCAGCGTTCCTCCCATGTTTCAACCGTTGATTGCCGATGTAGGCTTTCATTTTTGCCTTGCCTCCAAAGATCCCTATGGCAATAGCACTACAGGCATAACCCGCACGGAAACCAGCAACAATATTGGCATTGGCGGGACGTCTGCCATCCATAAAAGCAGTCAAGGCGGCCACGATGCCTGGAATCCCGATAAGTACCTTAACATATGGGTAGCAAAGTTCGCAGGTGGAATTGGTGGTGTCGGGTCTTTCCCCGGCGAAGGCCCTGCCAATGAGCAAGGTGTGGAGATAAACTACCAGCAATTTGGCACCATCGGAACAGCGACTAACCCGCCCTACCACCTTGGCCGCACTTGCACCCACGAAGTCGGGCACTATTTCAACCTCAACCACCTTTGGGGCCCCAGCGCCAACAGCTGCTGTAACGAGGATGATGGCGTTGCCGATACC
>JAHEAS010000632.1 GCA_024642645.1 Saprospirales bacterium
CTCCAATGTCTCGGCCAGTCCGTTACCAAAAAGTTGTTCCCAGAGGCGGTTAACCATTGTTCTGGCTGTGAGGGGATGCGTTGGTGCAGTCATCCATTGGGCAAGGCCAAGGCGGTTGTGGGGCGCATCTTTGGGCATGGGCGGTAGTGCCTTCGGCGTACCAGCTTCCACTACCCTACCCTTCACCAGCCAGTTTCCCCGCTCGAAAACATGGGTCGGGCGTTTCATTTCCGGCACGTTTTCTACCATCACGGGCGTCGTTTGAGCAGCGGCACGTAGCAGGTGGTCAAAGTCGGGTTTAAAGCTTGGCTCATCGCCAAAACCTGGTTCGGAAAAGTGGAACCAATCGAACTGCATGCCCGCATAATCGGGTTTTAGTCGGTTGTTTTCATAAACAAACCAAAGGTCATGCGTGCCGGACTTGGGTGCGAAGTCCACTTTCTTTATTTCAAAACCATTGTCTTTGGTTTTATCCAAAACAGTAGAAAAAAGTACCTCACCCTTCGGGCTGTCAAGGCGCACCGTCCAATGCCCTCCGCCTTCCAAGCCTTGGTACCTGTAATACAGGCGGCCCTTGCCATCGAGGTTCACCCCCGGCAATCTTGCTTGACCATGTTGCCGAAGGCCCAGCCATTTGGTGTCATAAAGCGCCGCATTTGTGAGGCTATCGGTTTCAAGGGAGTAAAAAACGGGCTCCAGTGTTTTCAAAAAAAGGTACACCTCTTTCGCCTTCTCTTGTGAAACCTCCCTGCGTACCCGCTCCGTCAGCCCGGCGAGGCGCAGGCTGTCTTCCTTCGCAAAATGCCGCAGCAGCGGGTATTCCTCCTCCGTGTCAGCGTCCCGGCTGTTGTTGAAAAACGCCATGAACTGGTAATATTCGTCGTGCCGGATGGGGTCATAGGGGTGGTCGTGGCATTGCACACAGGCGAAGGTCGTGCCCATGAGCGCCTCCCAGGTCGTGTTCACCCGGTCAATGACCGCCGCCGTGCGGAACTCCTCGTTGTCAGTGCCGCCCTCGTCGTTGGTCATCGTGTTTCGGTGAAAAGCGGTGGCAATGTATTGATTGTCAGTTGGATAAGAATCGCCCCCCATCAAGTCTCCTGCTAATTGTTCAGTCAAAAACTGGTCGTAGGGCATGTCGGCATTGAAGGCATTTATGAGCCAATCCCGGTAGCGCCAGATTTGGCGGCGGTCGTCCCGTTCGTAGCCTTTGGTATCAGCGTAGCGGGCAAGGTCTAGCCACATGGCCGTCCAACGTTCGCCGAACTGTGGCAGAGCGAGGAGGCTGTCAACGAGTTGTTCATAAGCTTCGGGCTTGTCGTTTTTCAAAAAAGCAGTTGCCAAACGCTCTGGCGCTGGCAAGCCAATCAGGTCGAGGCTGACCCGCCTTAGCAGGGTCGCTTTGTCCGCTTCTTGGGCGGGTTTGAGTTTTTTGCTCCGCAATTTGTCCAGCACAAAGGCATCCACCTCGTTGTTGCCCCAGCTTTTTTCACCAAAAGCTGAAAGCAAACGCCCGCTGCCTGGCACTTCCGGTTTTTTCACGGTCCGGTAAGCCCAATGTGTTTCCCATTGTGCCCCTTCATCCACCCATTTTGTCAGAATGCTTATTTCCGCTTCAGTCAAAGGTTCTTTCCCATACGGCATTCGCTCTTCCGGGTCGCTGAGCGACAGTCTTCGGATGAATTCACTCCGCTCGGGGTGGCCAGGAACGATGGCGGGTTTTCCGCTCTCGGCATTGGAGAGGGCATCTTCACGGGTAAGCAAACTGAAACCTGATTTTTTCCGGACGCCACCGTGGCAGGCAAGGCAATGTTTGTTGAGGATAGGTTTGACCTCGGCATTGTAGTCAACTTTGAATTCACCCCCCTTGGAATAACGATAGAAAACAAAAGCTACCGACGCAATTACGGTCAACCAAATGATGCCTTTTTTTGAAAAGAAACTGCTGGCCATATTGAATCATTTTGACAAGGCCAAGGTAAGTAAAGATTGCAGATTATATAACCCTTGACATAGGGAAGGAAGCGTAAATAAACGTAAGGAGCCACAGAACAATGTCGATTGCAAATGTCCAAATTCAAAATGGACTGATATTTGCAAAAAGTGCAATTGTCTTAAACATTTATAATCCTATGCTAAAGAGGCCCCTTCTTCAGAAATGAGGAAGGGGTTGTTTTTTTTTGTACAGGATGCCCCTTTCTGGGGCGGGTTCAAGAAAGGATTCCTGCATTCCTAACTTGCCTTAAACTTCTTCATGGCTTCGGTCAAACGAGGAACTACATCGAATAAATCACCGACAACGCCATAATCTGCTGCCTTGAAGAACGGTGCTTCCGGGTCTTTGTTGATGACAACAATGACCTTAGATTGGTTCACACCGGCCAAGTGTTGGATAGCCCCAGAAATACCGATGGCAACATAAAGGTTTGGCCGGATTGCCACGCCTGTTTGCCCCACATGCTCGTGGTGTGGGCGCCAATCGGCATCAGCTACAGGTCGGCTGCAAGCGGTGGTAGCTCCCATTACCTTCGCCAAGTCCTCCACGATACCCCAGTTCTCCGGACCTTTCATACCACGACCTGCTGAGACAACTGTAACCGCCTCGGGCAACGGTACAATACCTTCTTCCCGTTTCACTTCAATCACCTTTGTACGGCTAGTGGGGACGGTCAACTCAAGCGTTTCGATTGCCACTTCGTTGCCAGTTGATTGAAGCGGTATCTCGTTGCCACCCAAGGAAATCAATTTTATCGTAGAACTGATTTCGTAAGTAGCGATGGCCTTCCCAGAATAAACCCCTTTGGTCACTTTGAAACCTCCCCCTGAAACATCGGGAAGTGATTTTGCCCCTGCCACTGAGCCAGCATTGAGGCGTGCAGCTAGGCGACCCAACAAAGATTTGCCTGTGGAAGTGTGCGAAATGACCACCACGGTGGCACCCAGCTTTTCAGCTGCTTGCGCAATGACCGAGGTAAAGACTTGGCTATCAAAATTGGCGAGGTTGGAACCAGCCACATTGTAAACCTTGGAAGCGCC
>JAHEAS010000050.1:0-6188 GCA_024642645.1 Saprospirales bacterium
GTCAAAAACTCGGATTGGCAGAAATTTGATTTCACACTTTCGCCTTCGCAACTTTATACGCATATCGCTTTGGAGGCATTTTATGAAACCCCTACAACATCTACCTACAATGGCCACCTCCTGCTCGACCAGGCGAGTGCAATCAAGCTGAGAAAACCCGCTTTTGTCCTCACCGAAAAAGACCGCCACGAATTCAGCCAACCGCTCATGGGCACGGACTTCCGCATCGTGGCTTACTACCCTGACAGTCTCACGCTATTCGAGGCCGTTGACAAAGCATTTTCACGAATTGCCGTCCTCGAAAAAGTTTTCAGCGACTACGATGAAAATAGCGAGGTGAGCTGGCTTTCGAACGACAGAAAGGGTCAGGTAAGCAACGAGCTTTGGGAAGTGCTGAACTACTCGCTGGAAGTCTCCAGGCGATCGGAAGGTGCTTTCGACGTCAGCGTGGGGGCGTTGACCAAGCTGTGGCGAAAAGCCTTCCGGCAAAAGGAGTTTCCTTTGGAAAACGACATTGCGGCAGCTAAAAAGGCTGTTGGCTATGAATCAATCAAGACCAACCGTCGCGCCAACCAAGTCAGGTTGAAAAAAAAGGAGATGCGCCTCGATTTCGGCGGCATTGCTAAGGGGTATGCCGTGGACGAAGCGATGGCTTGGCTAAAATCGTATGGTATCTATGTCGCGCTTGTGGACGGTGGGGGAGATTTGTCCTTGGGCTTTGCACCCCCCGGAAAAGAAGGCTGGGAAATCGAAGTGCCGGACCAACTTACCAATGGTGAAATTACTTACAAAAAAGCATTCCTTTCCAACACCGCCATCGCAACTTCCGGCGACACCTACCGCTACCTCGAACGTGATGGCAAGCGTTACTCCCATATTATTGACCCACGGACGGGTTACGGGCTGACGGACAGGCGGGTTGTAACCGTCACCGCCAGCACCTGCATGGCTGCCGATGTTTGGGCAACCGCTGCCAGTGTGGGCATCAGCAAACTCTTGACGGTGGATTTAAAATTGGAGGGTATCCAAATCAATGTTTTGGAGGAATTATTTCCGAAGTAAATCAACTACGCAACGGGCAGTGTAAAGCCAAATGTGCTGCCTTTGCCTACCTTACTTTTTACCCAAATATGCCCACCCTGCGCTTCGACGAATTCCTTGGAAATGGCAAGACCGAGACCCGTGCCCTTGGTCTTGTCGCCTGCAGCCCGGCGGTACGGCTGAAACAGCTTGCGCTGCTCCTCTTCGGTGATGCCTGGGCCTTTGTCCTTGACAGAGAATTGCACCAAATCGTTCAGCCGCTCCACTTTGATAATGATGGCCTCGCTTTCTGGTGAGTACCGAACGGCGTTGGTCAACAAGTTGACTAACACAGCAGTGGTCTTGTGCAGGTCAACGTTCAGGGCAGGCAACCCTGGGGCTATTTGCTGAATGATACTGACACTTTTCTCTGAGATAAACGTCTTCACGTTGTCTAACGAGCGCAGCACGATGATATCTGGCGCTACCCTTTCCAATTCCAACTGTAGTTGACCTGTTTCGATGCGGCTGATGTCGAGTATTTCGTTCACCATTTTTAGGATGCGGGAGGTGTTGAGTCGGATGGTACCCGTGAGGTCCCATTGCTCAGGGTTCATTGAGCCGATGCGCTCGTCTTCGAGCAGATTCACGCTCATGTCAATGGCGGCGATGGGTGTTTTCAGTTCATGGGAAAGTGTGGCCATGAAATTAGTTTTGGCCAAATCTTGCTCCTTCAACTCTGTCACGTTTTTGAGGATAATCACATAGCCTACACTGGTTGGGGTGTCGGGGTCGTCGCTATGGCTTTCAATCCGCAACACGTCTTTGTCATAATAATGCCGCTTCCCATCCTTGTCAACGCTGATGGCGGGAAAAGTTCTGCTGGTTTTCACTTCGTTGCTCAGCACTTCTTTTAGCAAGCCTTGGAGGAGAGGGTGTTGGCGAGCAAGTTGGCGGGCATTCTGACCGATTAGGTTTTCGGAGAGCAAGCCGATCAGCCCAAGTGCGGGCGGGTTGGCGAAAAGGATGTTCTTGCGGTCGTCGAGGCCAATGATGGCCTCGTTCATTCGGCTGACGATAGTTTCTGTGCGCTTTTTTTCGCTCAGTACCTGCGACATGTTGATGTTTTCATATTCCTCCAACTTTTCAGCCATGATGTTGAACGATTTGGCCATCTCGCCAAACTCATCATTGGATTCAATGGGGATTCGCTGGCTATAATTTTTGCGGGCGATTTGCCGGATGCTCTCCGTCATGGATTGGATGGGCTCGGCCAAGTAGCTTGGAAAATAGAACATGGCAATGACGGCAAATAAGAAGAACAATGCCCCCAAAATGACCATGCCGAGTGTGACTTGGTTCGCAATGTTATTGGCTTCCAGCGTCCGCTGCTGTATCATTTTTTCGTTCAATTCGTGTACAGATTTGAGCATCTCATCAATATACTTTTTCTGCATGAAGATGTTGATGGTTACTTCTTTCGTAGCTGCTACTTGCTTGAGTGTGTCCCTAAACCGCTCAAAATCCTGCTTTAAATGTTCTGTAAGCTCTTGCTCTTCCTTAGCGGTAATTTTGTTGAGCTGCATATTGAGGTTGCGCTCAAAATCGTCGGAAGCCATCCTGAGTTGTTGGTTGCGGTAGGCTGGGGCTGTGTTTTCAAGGGTGAGTGTGGAAAGCATGTCATTTACGGCCTTGGACATGCCACGGGTGTACTTGATGGCTTGATAGTTCTCCTGCAGCATCAGCAGGGAGTTGGTGGAGGTGCGCTGCACATAGTAGCCGCCGAGCATTCCCAGCAGTGTGACGACCATAAACAAGGCGAGGAGCACCAGTCTTATTTTTGTTTTGAGGCGGAGGCTTCGCAATCGTTCACGTGCCTCCGTTCGGGTCATGCTCCTCAACGCCCTGAATGAGTGCCCAATTTTTCGCCTAAACAGCCTTGCAAATTGAGGGATTTTATCCTTAAATATCGCCATTTTTCCCTTCTCGTCTGGCACTTCGTTTTTGGACAAAACATCACCCTTCTTCCCCTCGCTGGGCGTGGGGTTTGGCTTTTTTTTATTGAATAATTTGGGTCTTAAAAGTTGTTTCATCAAAAACAAAAAGGCGATGTGAAGTGCTGATTTGTAGGTTCAAATGTATGAATCTATTCCAAATTCGTTGCACCGCACATCGCCGGGTAGAAAATTGGTAAATTGGGGCTGCGGGGAGGGTGAGGTTTTGGGGGCTTATGGGAAAACTCGGTTTGGAGCTGGTAAAATCCCCCGCATAGTCGGTTTTAATTTAACATGGTCGTATCGTAGGCATAGTTGAAGTTGATGGTTTCCATCAATTTTTGCCGGGCGAAAAAGATGCGGCTTTTCACCGTGCCAATTGGAAGGTTCATGTTCTCGGCAATTTCTTCGTATTTGTAACCTTCAAAGAAGAGCTGGAACGGTGTACGGTAGATATTATCGAGCGTGTGCATAATGCCATCAAGCTCCACCATAGTCATATTGGAGTGAGCACTGTTGTCCACAGCGAATTTGTCATTGACGAAAATATAACTGTCCGAAGGTTCGGAGCTGGTGGCCCTGTTCTTTTTTTTGCGGTAAATATTGATAAAAGTATTCCGCATGATGGTGGTGACCCACGCCTTAAAATTGGTGCCTGATTCAAATTTTTCTTTGTTGTTGTAGGCACGCATGGCGGTTTCCTGAATAAGGTCCTTTGCATCCTCAACGTTGTTGGTCAGTCTGTAGGCAAAGGGCAACAGTTTGTGTTGCAGGCTGTTGAATTGGCAATTAAATTCGATGGTTGTCATAATCTGAATTTAGGAATTATAAATCTGTTTTTGAGATGGCCTTTCGTCTGGGGTGGTGTGTTCAAGCTTTCTGGTCGCCGATAGTCGTGATGGCCATGAGTACCAAAAAAGCTAAAAACATGGTCAAAAAAAAGATAGCAACTGTCATTTTGGGTTGATTTAGTTTTCTCTATTTCGCTGTTGTACCGCTCATTTGCGATTCTAAAACCCAGTATGCCAAATGCTGTACCCCAAGAAAAATTATTTTTGAAAAAAAATACAAACAACTGATAATCAATTATTTATGGCCAATATAATTTTTATCCTAAATTTGTAAAAAAGAAAAACCCTCTCAAAATGAGAGGGTCAGATTTCATTATGAGAGAGCTGAGCCTAGCAATTACTTTCTTCTTTCCAATTGTATTCAAACCATCCCCGTTTTTTGCAATATCGGCAGCTGCCCTCCATACGCTTTGGCGATGTTTTCCTCCGTAAACGTCGTATCCGTGTCGCCGCATGCTATCAAGCGTTGGTTGATGAGGATAACCTTGTCAAAATAGGAGCGCACGGTGGAGAGGTCGTGGTGTACCACCAGCATTATCTTTCCCTCCTCGGCTAGTTTGCGCAAGATGCCGATTATTTTCTCCTCTGTGGTGATGTCCACGCCCACAAAAGGCTCGTCGAGCATGAGGATGCCGGCTCCTTGGCACAGTGCCCTTGCGAGGAACACCCGTTGCTGTTGCCCTCCCGAAAGCTCACCTATCTGTCGGTCTTTCAAGTGCTCGATGCCTACTTCCCGAAGCGCATCCATCGCCAGACCTTCGTCCTTTTTGTCGAGCCATTGGAGTAGTTTCTTGTGCGGATAGCGGCCCATCAACACGATGTCCATCACCGTTGCTGGAAAGTCCCAGTCCACATCGTCCTTTTGCGGTACGTACACGATGTTCTTTCGTTGGCTCACAGTCGGTTCGCCGTTCACTAGAATATGGCCAGAGTTTAGGTCAACCAGCCCCAATATTGCCTTGAAAAGTGTGGATTTGCCCGCACCATTCGGCCCAATAACGCCGTAAACGTTGCCCGGCTGCAAGTCGAGGAAGATGTTCGTCAGTACGATTTTTTTATCATAAGAAACTGACAGGCCTTTGATGGATATGGAGTTCATTGTTTCATGTTTCAATGCTTGATGACTGAATTGTGAAGTATGAAGCCACGAGACAATCAAACATTCATCTTTTTTATCACAAAGAAAAAGCCGCCCACGAGCAAAAGTCCAAGCACAGTCCATGCTATCCAGCCCGTTTTGCTCGACTTGCTAACTGGGTTGGGATTTGCACTATCGGCAGCGACAAGGGCTTTCACGACGGTGTCTGTGTTGTATTTTAGCATTTGGTAGTAGGAGGGGGCGTCGCTGTTTTTGTCGCCGATGGAATCGGAAAAAAGCTTACCGCCGATGCTAGCCTTGTTGTCGGTAGCGATTTGCTGAAGTAGCTTTGGGTTCACCGTGGTTTCGATGAAAACCGCAGGTACGCCGTTCTCCCGAATAACATTTGCGAGACGCACCATGTCGGAGGTTTGTGCCTCTGCATCGGTGGAGATGCCGAGCACGGACTCCAGCCGCAACCCATAGCGCCTACCATAGTATTCGAATGCATCGTGCGAGGTGATGAGGATGCGGCGCTTTTCGGGTATCTTTTTTATTTGCTCCGCAATATAGGCGTCCAGTTCCTCCAGTTGTTTTCTATAAACCCCATAATTGAACTCATACACTTCCCGGTTGGCAGGGTCAAATTCCACGAGTGCATTCTTGATGTTTTCAATATAAATAAGGCCGTTGGCCGCCGACATCCAAGCATGGGGGTCACTGGAGTTTTTGTGTTTGGAGTAAATGGCATCAATCCCTTTCGTGATGGTCACCACCTTGGCATTTGTATTGGCACTGGCAATGAGGCCGTCAAGCCAGCCTTCGAACGTGAGGGCGTTTTTAAGTATCAGGTCGGCAGAGGCTATCAGCCGTGAGTCGCCGGGCGTGGGCTCATAGATATGCGGGTCGCCACCAACTGGCACTATAGTTTTAACTGTTAAATGCCCACCTGCGATGTTCTCAGCCATGTCGGCAAAGATGGATGCCGTTGCCACCACTACTTTCTTGGGCGCTTGCGCATTTGCTCCGGAAAAGCAGAATAGAATGACCACAAAACTATTGACAAGGTTCCTCATACCTCATATTTTAAAAGTGTGAAAAATGAAATCACAGGATTGCTTGATATTCAATGCGTTGTGAGTATCAAAAGCAACCCCCACTCGGCAAAGCCAAATGGCGGCTGCTTCCTTCATTTGGTTTTCTGCACAAATAGATTTTCGCAAACTTTATGTGAAATGGTAATTT
>JAHEAS010000050.1:6198-11321 GCA_024642645.1 Saprospirales bacterium
CGTATTCGAAGCGTTCGATTATTTTCAATTGTGTTCCAAGTGAAAGCCGCATCTTGTCGAGGTACTGAAGAAACGTGGCATCGGATTCTTGGACACCCACCAGTACTGCTTCGCTGTTTGGAGCAAGGGATGACAATAAAATTTGCTTGCGCATGGCCATTTTGCCGTTGGCATCTGGTATAGGATCGCCATGGGGGTCGAATTGTGGCCGTTCCAAGAACAAGTCGAGGCGCTCCACTAACTCGTCTGACTGTACGTGTTCTAGTTGTTCGGCTATGTCGTGCACTTTGTCCCAAGAAAAGTCAAGCATTTTTACCAAAAAAACCTCCCAAAGCCGATGCTTGCGGACGAGGTTCGTAGCTAACACAGCTCCGTGCTCGCTCAGGTTGACTCCCCTGTGTTTTTCATAATTCAAAAAACCTTTGCCCGCTAAACGTTTCAGCATGTCAGTGACGGATGCTGCCGAGGTGTTCACCATGGCTGCAATAGCGTTGGTGCTGGCTGCTTTATCGCCATTTTCAGTAATCTTGAATACCGCTTTCAGGTAGTTTTCTTCAGTTTGGGTGAGAATATCCATCTATCCAATCAAATTTTTGAACAAATGTATTTAATTTTTAGACTAGTCTAAAAATATTTTTTACAATTCTTGTTTTCGCTGGCAAAACACTAGGCCATTATGTGCCAAAAACAAAAACGGCAACGAAGCATCCGCCTCGTTGCCGTTTTTGGGCAAGCTGTAATTAGGAGATTATTAAACTTCCATATCACCATCCATCGGTCCATCATCTTTATCATCTCCATCATCATCTACCACTTTCAACGTCTGTATTTTATTGAGCAACTGCTGCGCCCGCACGAGGAAGTCGGCGCGGTGCTCGTAGAATTCGTTGTGAATCATCAGCAATCGGGCTGCATCCCAAGCTGCTGATTTTGGGTGAAGCTGCTTGGCGGCAATCGGGTGTAGCCAATACTCCAGGTTGTTGGAGCGCAGGTAAGAACCATCCATGTCGAAACCAGTGATGACGGAAAGCTTGTTCAAGGAGAAAAGGTAGTCCGTTTCTTTGTTGAGTTCCTTCTGGAGGTCAATGATTTCGATGCGTCCGAAGCGTACGCCAGCTCTTTCACAGAGGAAAATATCACGACGGCCATCAAACGTGATGATGGTGTCTATTTGGTACTTGCGCATCGAGTCGAACATGAATTTCTTCACTCGCATGTGCACTGGTCTGAGTTGTTTGAAGGAGAACTGTAAGGCCCGCTTGTCCACATGGAACTCTTCGAGAAAGGGTCTGGTGCGGCCAGTACGCATGTTTACCACGACTTTATTACGGCCTACGGTGTGTCCGAGTTCGTTGGTTTTGGAGTAAACACTCACGTAGTCCACATCTGCGTTGTTGACAAAAGTGTCTAGGAATATTTTTTTGGAACGGCCTTCGTACACCAAGAGTGCGACCTCAGCAATCGCAAAGAAGTTGGGGAAACCTCCGTAGATGTTGCCGTATTTTAGCTCTAGAAATGCAATGTTTTGATCCACGTTAATAGTGTTGTTTTGGGAAAATGGTTTTAGAAATAAATTACTTGTTTGGTCTTTTTAAAAGCACGGCCAAATTTATGAAAAATGCAAACAAACAAGCCTTTTTTTGTATTACAAATTTTAATTGCCCGAATAATTTGCTTTTATTATTGCTTTGTTTTCAAAGGAGAAACTTCCCTCCTTCATAGATTTTTTCGCCGTCGGCGAAAATCTGACCACCGTTCTTCATGTCAGCTATCATGTCCCAATGGATGGACGACTGGTTCTTGCCGCCCGTCTGTAGATACGATTGCCCAATAGCCATGTGCACCGACCCGCCGATTTTTTCATCGAACAGAATGTTCTTTGTAAAACGGTCAATTTTGTAATTTGTTCCAATAGCAGCTTCGCCAAAATGCCTTGACCCAGCCACGTTCTGGAACACGTCGTCGAGCAGTTCTTTCCCCCGCTTTGCTTCCCATTTTTCCACCCTGCCGTCTTTCACCCAGAGCGTCACGCCCTCTACTTCGTGGCCAGCGTGTACGATGGGGTAGTTGAAATGCACCGTGCCGTTCACACTGTCCTCCACAGGCGAGGTATAGACTTCGCCACTGGGCATGTTTGTCTGGCCATCAGAGTTGATCCAAGTGCGGCCCTTGGTCGAAAAGCTGATGTCAATGCCGTCGCCTTGGTATCGCACCGATTCTTTTTGGTTCAAAAAATCAACGATATGCTGCTGTGAGCGGCGCACTTCGAGCCAGGCGGCAGTTGGGTCGTCTTCGTACAAGCGGCATGCGTTGAACACGAATTGCTCGTATTCTTCAAGGGACATGCCCGCCTGCTGTGCATTTGCTAACGTTGGGTACTGGCAAAGGTTTCGCTTCAGGGAGCGGGTGGCCGTCCGTTCGAAATAGGTTTTGTTCAAATCTTGGGTAGCCTCCCGCCGAATGCCCACTTTTTTGGCATCAACGTGCTGGTCTTCCCGCAGGTTGAACGGCGCCATGATGTTGAGGTAGCAATCGAACTCTTCCATCGCTTGCCTATAGACTGGCGATATGTGCTTTAGTTGCGCATCACTTGCCTCGGCGTACATAATCCGGTTCTTTTCCCGGAAGGCCAAGTCCACCTCTACGATGGCGCCAGCTCGCAGTGCTTCCCGCCAAACTTCCCGCACCAGCGGCTCGGCCAGCGTGGTAGAGGAGACGTACAGCTTCTCGCCCTCCTTGATGCTAAGGCAGTATTGTACGAGTAGACGGGCATATTTTGCAAGCATTGAATCCATGAAGGGCTGATTTAGCGGGCGGTTATCAAGCTGATTTTGGCTGATTGAGTGGGGCACAAATATCAAAAAAAATGGTTCACGAAAAAATTTGCGGTAAAAAATCATTTGCCCAGCCGCCAATGTTAACGACTTATTCATCTTCTCTATCAAAGTATCGCCCAAATATCTAGCTATGAAATCTTTAAACACCCAGCGTCGGCCAGTGGCCGAGGTGAACGCCAGTTCTATGGCGGACATCGCTTTTCTCCTCCTCGTCTTCTTCCTTGTTACTACGGTGATTGAAACGGAAAAGGGCATTGGCGTGAAACTGGCACCTTTTAACGACGACAACATACCGCCAGACCGCTTCTTAGATAGAAATGTGTTCAACATAAAAATCAATTACGCCAACCAATTGCTCCTTGAGGGGGAGCTTTTTCCTGTGGAAAAGTTGCGGCAACGCACCAAGGAGTTCATCATGAACCCCGCCAAGCGGCTCGACCTCGCCACCAGCCCAAACGCCGCTGTGGTTTCCCTGCAAAACGACCGCAGCACCAACTACCTCACCTACGTTTCCGTTTACAACGAACTCAAAGGGGCGTACAACGACCTTTGGAACGAGGAGGCACTTCGCTTGCACAACCTACCGTTCACAAAGCTGAGTCGCAGCAAGCAACAGGCCATCCGGCAGCGCATTCCGCTGGTGATTTCAGAGATTGATTTGGTGGATTTTGCTGTAAACAAGTAGTTAGGTAGCCATCAAGCAACCGATGCCAACTGCATTTCATCGGCCCGCTCCTCTTCCAAATGAGCGAAGCGATAGCCTTGCGAAGCAAAATGCTTGAGAACTTTTGGCAACACAAACTGCAATTTATCCCATGCCTTCAGGCTGTCGTGAAAAACGACGATGGAACCCTGCCTTGCATTGTTGAGCACATTGTTGAGGCACTGTTCGGCACTGATTTCTGGGTCAAAATCACCACTGAGCACATCCCACATCACAATGCGGTAATGCCTTTGCAGAAAGTCGCCCTGCCTTGGTTTTAGTCTGCCATAAGGTGGTCGGAACAGGCTCGAACGGAGTGCATGAGCGCAGCGGCGTACGTTGAGAAAGTATTGCACATTGTCCGTCAGCCAGCCGTTGAGATGGTTGAACGTGTGATTGCCAATGGCGTGACCAGCCTTTTTTACCATTTCCAACACGTCGTTGTGCTTGTTTACATTGTCGCCTACACAAAAAAAAGTGGCCTTGGCATTGTGCTCCGCAAGTTGTTCGAGTACCCAAGGTGTTACCTCAGGTATCGGTCCATCATCAAAGGTTAGATGGAGGATTTTTTCGTCCGTTGGGATTCGCCAAGTAAAGTTTGGAAAGAGTTTTTGGATAAATTGAGGTGTTTTTACCAAATACATAAGTGTTTCAAATTTTTGGATATGTTCAATCGGTTCGGTGCTTTGACCGCATTTTGGAAAAAAGTAACCGCCGATGGTTTAGTTTTGCAGTCCATTTTTGGAACTTATGGAAGCAGTTGGTCGGTTGTTTTGTTTTGTAAATCAACGAATTACAAAGAAAAAATGCTGCCAATAGGCGGTTATTTGGCTATGTTTTTTTACAAAAAATTAAGATAGCCGAAACAGTGCCTTTAGCTGGTTTCCCACTTTTTACTTTTACCTTTTTTACTTTTACCTTAAATCAATGAGCAACATTCGGGTACGTTTTGCGCCAAGCCCAACGGGGGCACTACACATCGGCGGCGTTCGCACGGCGCTGTACAATTATCTTTTTGCAAAAAAAAACGGCGGCACTTTTGTCCTCCGAATCGAAGACACTGACCAGGGGCGCTACGTGCCGGGAGCCGAAGATTATATCCTCGAATCACTCGCTTGGTGCGGTATCATGCCCGACGAAGGGCAGGGTATCGGCGGCAAGTTTGCGCCCTACCGCCAGTCGGAACGCAAGGATATTTACCAAAAATATGCTCTCGAACTGGTGGCCAATGGCAATGCCTATTACGCCTTTGATACGCCCGAAGAATTGGACGCCAAGCGCCAAGCAGAGGCCGCCGCTGGCAACCACAATTTCAAGTACGATGCTGAGAGCCGCAAGGTGATGAAGACCAGCCTGAGCCTGTCTACCGATGAGGTACAGCGCCGCCTCGACGCTGGTGAAGACTACGTCATCCGACTGAAAGTGCCTGAAAATGAGACGGTTACGTTCACCGATTTGATTCGGGGGGAGGTAAGTTTCCATACCAGCGAGCTGGATGACAAGGTGCTGATGAAGTCGGACGGGATGCCGACGTATCATCTCGCCAATATCGTGGATGACCATTTGATGGAAATCACGCACGT